>DLFX01000371.1:0-11416 GCA_002482405.1 Firmicutes bacterium UBA7709
CGATCCTGCTTATAAACCGCTTCAGGGAAAGCTTGTCCCGAATCCGCTCCAATTCGGCGGTCAAGCTGACGGCATACCGCAGCAGCTTCTTCATCTCGTTGGAATAGCCTAATATTTCAATAGCGGAAAGGCCTCTGCTCTCTTCAAAGCACTGATAGACCAACGCGATCCGCAGACTTGCCTCGTGTTTTGTCCTGTCGATATTTTCCGCAAGCAAAGCCAGCCTCTCCATCTCGGTCGTTCCGGCGTTTTTTACACAGTCCTCGCCCAAAATATATGGAAGGATCGCCCCATCCAGAAGCAGCCGGAGCCCCTTTCCGCTGTTTGGGGCTATGACGATTTTCGTAAATTCCTCCAGGATCCGTTCCCTGCTGATGTGCCGCAGCAGGCCTGCCCTCTCCTTCATTGCCTGAAAGGTATCCGCGTCGATTTCAAAATTCAGCTGGGACGAGAACCGGATGGCTCTCAGGATTCTGAGAGCGTCCTCCTCAAAGCGCACGCGGGGATCCCCGATGCCGCGAATCAACCGACTTTCGATATCATCTCTGCCGCGGTAGGGATCCACCATGCCCCTGTCCGGGCTGACGGCAATGGCGTTCATGGTGAAATCCCGGCGCCTCAGGTCTTCGCTGATTTCCTCTGTGAAGATCACCGTTTCCGGCCGGCGGTAATCCTTGTATTCCCCGTCGATGCGGTAAGCGGCGATATCCGCTTTGACATCTCCTTCGGAGAGCCGCATAACGCCGAGCTTTTTATTGACGATTTTCGCGCCAGGGAAAAGCACTTCAAGGGCAGCCCTTGAAGCGTTGCTGGTCAAGTCCCAATCTTCCGGATGCCTGCCAAGGATGGAATCCCGGACGCATCCGCCCACCGCGTATGCTTCAAACCCGGCATCCTCAATGGTCCTTATCATATGAACGATTTCTTTCGGCAGTTCAATCATCTGAAACTCCTGAATATTTTGGTTTTTCCATCTTTCTGGGCCAGACAGCTTCCTGCTTTCACCTTTTTCCGGCGCTAAAACGATTCCGGCTTGTAGAGCTTTCTGTTGTCCAGAGTCCATACCCGATCGGAAAATTCCCCCGGGGAGGTGGCGTCCAAGGCCTCCTGCATGTCGTACATTCTCGCATCGATCATATCCAGATAGTGGAGGATTTCCGCCTCGGGGAAAAGGGGTTTTTTCGGGCTTCCAAACTCAGGTTCATAGTGATGGGAAAGGATCATATGCTCCAGCATGATGGTCTTTTCTCTCCCGATTTTCAACTCTTCAGCCAATCTGTCGATGCTCTTGATCCCCTGAACCAGATGCCCCAGAAGCTGACCCTCAAAAGAATAGCCCGAGGCCATTCCAAGAGTGTCCGCATCGATCTCATTGATCTTTTCTATGTCGTGGATGATCACCCCGGCGGCCACAAGGTCCCTGTTCAGGTTCAGATAAACCTCGCAGATTCTCTCCGCGGTCAGCAGCATTCTTTTCATATGGTAAAGCAGTCCCGCCAGCTCGGCATGGTGATTTTTCGATGCCGCGGGATAGTACATGAGCTTTTCCTTATGATCCGTCAGAACGCGCACGCACAGCTTTCGGAGCTCTTCGTCCTTCATCTCTTCTGCTCTGTCCAAAATATAACGGTACATGACCTCCGCTTTTTCCGGAGCCGCTTTTATGTAGTCCGCCAGTTCAATGCTGTCTTCCGGCACCGATTTCCGAAGCTTCAGAACGCGAAGCTGCCGCATTCCGTTCCATTCCGTTACGTTCGCCTTCAGCTTTACGACGTCGCCTTCACCGATCTCGTTCAGCGACGGCAGTTCCGTGTCGGCCACATCCCATTTTTTTGCTGTCAGTTCGCCGGACTTGTCGCTCAATACCAGATCAAGATATTGTTTTTTATTGGATCCTATCTTTATCGCTATGGCTTTTACCATGAAAAAATCCTGTATTTCATCATCGGTCCTTAACTGACCTATGTAAAATTCTTTCAAAATCAAATTCCTCCTTTATTTTTTAGTGCGCATTCAGCATGCGAAGAGCGCGGCATACACAAATAAAAGTTTTTGACTCCATTGTTACCGCTTTTTTATTATATACTAATTTTTTATTATATACTAACCCCCATGCATCTATCAACCGCCTTTATCAACGGCGGTTCTTTCATTATTTCAGCAGCATTCCGCAAACTGTAACAATACCTATAATTACCAAACAGAACTGGAACAGTTCTGAAAGCTTAATCATAGCTATCATCTACTTTTCAGGAGAGTGACCAAACGGCAATCCCTTTTCTCGTTACCATTCTATCACGTTAATATATTTTTGTAAATAATTTACAAAAATATATTAACGATCCAGTTTCTTTGACAAGGAAATACCCGCATCCCTCCGAATGTGCAAAATTTTCGATATAGGACAAAAAGTGTGGGTTTGGAGGCTCCGGTCCAATGGAATGATGACGCAAAACCAACGGTTTTGCCACATTTTCCGTCCTAAATCGAAAAAAGTGAGCAGGCGATTACATTCCCTGCAGGCGTTCAACTTTTGCCCGCATTCCCTGCGGGGGTCAGCTTCTTGCCTGCCCTCCGCATCCCCGCGTGTGTTCCGCTTTCGGCCCGTAGCCCCATCATCGGTCCGTTTCCTTAATTTTCTTTTATTTTCTATTTATTTTGATATAATAAGAATGAGCTAACAGCCTTTTACGGCGCACAAAGCGATTGCAGCATCGGCTGGTGCGCATATCATATGGTTTGCAAAGGCAAACCGACATTATCGGGAGGAATAAATGAACAAGATTGGACTCGTCCGGGCCGCCGCCGTCACGCCGGTGCTCAAGGTGGCAAATCCGGATTTCAACACGGAAGAAATCATAAAATGCGCAAGGGAAGCGGACAAAAACGGAGCCGGAATCATCCTGTTCCCCGAGCTCTGCATCTCCGGTTATTCCTGCGGCGACCTGTTCTATCAGGAGTTTTTATACAACCGATCCATGGAGGGCCTGAAACGGATCGCGGAGGCCACGAAAAAGCTTTCCGCCATCGTCGTCGTAGGGTTTTACATGAGGCTGGAAAACAACCTCTTCAACTGCGCGGCCCTCATTCAGGACGGAAAGATCAAGGGCGTCGTCCCGNNACTATAAAGAATTCTACGAGGCGCGCTGGTTCGCATCGGGCATCAGGATCTCGGAAAGCGTCAATTCCGTGCGTCTCTTCGGCTATGATGTCCCCTTCGGCCACCTCATGTTCACCGACGATGAAAACGAGCTGAAGCTCGGCATCGAAGTCTGCGAGGACCTTTGGGTCCCCATCACGCCCGGCTCCTTCCTCGCTCTGAACGGCGCCCACATCATCCTGAATCCTTCCTCCAGCAACGAGACCGTCGCCAAGTCCGACTACCGGAGAGGTCTGGTGTCAATGGACAGCGCCAAAAATATCTGCGGTTACGTTTACGCCTCCGCAGGC
This sequence comes from Firmicutes bacterium UBA7709, assembly GCA_002482405.1. The sequence continues at coordinate 3,451 of DLFX01000371.1, forward strand.
GTCCACGAATCCACCACAGACCTGGTCTTCGGAGGGCACAACCTGATCGCGGAAAACGGAAACATCCTCACCGAAAGCCCCTTGTTTGAGCGCAAAAGCACTATCACCTACGGCGATCTGGACTATGATCGGATCAAATTTGAGAGGACCTACGGGCAGAATTTTGAGGAATCCACTTCGGCGTACTGCAAAAGGACCGAAATCACGAAAGTCGCCCTTAGCCCCATCAGGCTTCTGGATACCGATAAGGACGATTTGATAAGAAAATATTCGAAAAACCCGTTTATCCCTGCCGATCCTGCGACGGTGAACCAAAGATGCAGGGAGATTTTCAGCATACAGGCGGCCGGCCTTGCAAAGCGCATGGAGCACACCCATTCCAAAAAGGCTGTGGTCGGCATTTCCGGCGGGCTGGACTCCACTCTTGCCCTTCTGGTCTGCGCCGAGACCTTTAAGCTCATCGGCAAGGATCCCAGGGATNNATGCCCGGTTTCGGAACCACCGGAAAAACATACAACAACGCCCAGACCATCATGAATCTGCTGGGTGCGGATGTGCGTGAAATCCCCATCCGGGAGGCCGTCCTCCAGCACTTTAGCGATATCGGTCACGACCCCAACCAGCATGACGTGACCTACGAAAATTCCCAGGCCAGGGAAAGGACCCAGATCCTGATGGACGTCGCCAACAAGGAAGGGGGACTCGTGGTCGGTACGGGGGACCTTTCCGAGGTCGCCCTCGGATGGAGCACCTACAACGGAGACCACATGTCCATGTACGGCGTCAACGCCAGCGTTCCGAAAACCCTGGTCCGTTTCGTCATCAAATGGGTCATGGATCACAGGCTTTCCGGCCCCAGCGAAGAAAAAGGCTTCAGTTCCGACAACGACCTGCTGCGCGAAACGCTGCAGGACATCATGGATACACCCATTTCGCCGGAGCTGCTTCCTCCCGACCCAAATGGGGAAATCGCCCAGAAGACGGAGGACACCGTCGGGCCTTACATCCTCCACGACTTTTTCATGTTTTACACCATCCGCTTCGGAATGTCGCCGAAGAAGCTGCTTTATATCGCAAAGAATACTTTCGCTGATGAATATTCGGAGGAATTTATTTGGAAATGGCTCTCAGTATTTTACAGGAGATTTTTCTCCCAGCAGTTCAAGCGAAGCTGTATTCCCGACGGGCCGAAGGTCGGTTCCGTCAGCCTTTCGCCTCGAGGCGACTGGAGGATGCCCAGCGATGCCGATTCGTCGGAATGGCTGAAAGAACTTGAGAATTAGGAAAGGCTGCCTCAAAAGGCAGCCTCATCTATCATACTATTTCGCTTCAAAGTCTTCTTTGCCGGCTCCGCACAGCGGGCATTCAAAGTCGTCGGGTACGTCGGCCCATTTGGTTCCGGGAGCGACTCCCTGCTCCTCGCAGCCTTCCGCCTCATCATAAACGTATCCGCAGAGTTTGCATTCATATTTTGCCATGGCTATAATCTCCTTTCCGAAATGTTCATCTCAATGTTCATCTAACGTTTTATACCCTTTAACGTTAATATTATAACATGTCCTCTTGAATTTAAAAGCATAAATTGCGAGAGTGACCGCGGTACATAAAGACGCGGCGCTTCTGTGCCTCTGTCAAACCGGCAGAGCCGTAATCAGATACCCGCCTAAAATCAGGCTCGCCAGGTTGGCGGTCAGCACATAAGCGGCGCGTCTGGAGGCCTTATGCTCCTTTACGACAATCAGGAATCCGGCCATTTCCGCCGCGATCACGAGGAACTCCATCAGGATCAGATTGAAGATCAAATAGCTGAAAAAGGGAGTCGCGCCGTTCAGTTCGATGTTTAATATCCCCTGGGTCAGCAGATTGATGATAAAGAAGCTGATCCAACTGCTTTTCCTGCGGAACCTGAACAGGTAAAAAATAAGGCCCTCTATCAGCAAAGTCAAGGATACGCGCAGCGTTACCAGGAGGATCGACCGGGACAGTAGCTTTCCGGCAGTTAACGTCCGTTCGGGAAAATCCAGCGTGACGACACTGTTATATCCCTTCAGGAACTCCTTGTCGACGGGCTGATCGTAAGTTTCACCAACCGCTGTTACCCTGAGCGTCATCTCCTCTAAGTCGGCGCTTCCATGGTTATAATTTCTGATATCGAAATTGTAGAAAGCAAACACCGTTTCCCAGGCGGCTTTCTTCTCCCGGCCTTCAATTGTTCCTTCGCCGGAAACAATGGAAACGGATACGTCCGCCGGAGCGCCTTTCATGATGACGATCAGCGCCGGCGGCTCGGCAGAATTGGCGTATGCCTGCAGCGGCAGAAAAAGTGCGATACAGAAAAGCGTGGTCAGCGCCATGCATGTTTTTCTTCTCAAGCGTCCTCTCCTCCTGCCGAATAAGCCTCCAGCATTACGATTGCTTTAAAGAGGTCGCCGTCAATTTTGATTTCAAACCACCCGTTCTGAAGCCTCACCAAGTCCTTGGCGATGGCCAGGCCCAGTCCGCTTCCTTCCGTGGCGCGGGATTCGTCTCCGCGCTTAAACCGTTCCATCAGCTCGTCTGCGTCGATGTTGAGCTCAGTCCTGGAAATATTTTTGATCTCCATGATCACGTTGGGCGCAGTCCCCATCTTTCCGTTTTGCTCCCTCAGGTCGATGTAGACCCGAGAACCTTCCTGGGCGTATTTCAGCACGTTGTTAAGAAGGTTTTCCACCACTCTCCAGAGCAGCTGCCCGTCAGCACGAACATAATATTTTTCCTTTTCCGCATTTATCTTGAATTCCAGATTGGACGCTTCGATCCTGTCGCCCATCTCACCAAGTCCCTGATTGATCAGAGAAAGCATATCCACCCTTTCAAGCTTTACAGGAATAGCTCCGCTGGACGCCTTTGCGGCGTCAAAGAGGTCCTCGGTCAGCTTTTTTAAACGGATGCTCTTCTGGTCCAATATCTCAAGGTATTTCGGCGCGTCCGGGCTGTCGAGGCCTTCCTGCTTCAGCAGGTCGATGTAGGTGATGATCGATGTCAAAGGCGTCTTCAGATCGTGAGATACGTTGGAAATCAGATCGGTCTTGAGCCTCTGGTTCTTCAGTTCGTTTTGCACCGCGAGGTTGGACGCTTCCGATATCTCATTGATCCCTCGGGCCAGCTCATCCAGTTCTCCGCTGCCGGCCGCTTCTATCTTGTATGTGAGATTTCCGTTTTTCACCTCGTCCACGCCCCTTCTGATGGCCTCATATTTTTTAACAAACCTCGGCGCAAGGACGACGATCAGAACGAATACCACGGGCCCCAGCATCACGGTCATAGATGCCAGGCACACCGCCAGCGCGATCAGCACCACCTTTTTCATCACGCTTCCGCCATGATAAAAGTCGCATATCCCGCGCCACACCGCAGCTATCGCCATGACGATCAGAGAATTGCTCCAAAATCGCCCTGCCTTGATGTTTCTGACCACGGAAAGGATGAACGCCAGGCCGATGGATCCGGCGACGAACCCCACGAGGCCGCCCAGCGATCCCGAAAGCAAGGTGCCCAAGCCCGATCTGGAGTAAAGGGCGCCGTTATAATATACGCCGTAATGAATCGAATCAAGGATAAGGCTCCAGAAAGCCGCGCCCCCGCCNNCCGAGAAAGAGACCTGCGATGATCAGCAGCTGAAACTCCGTAAACACCCTGTCGATCTTATGGATGGTCCGGGTTCCCTCTTCATCCTTCCTGCCCGTAACGGCGATGAGATAAATCAGGCAGATGAGGGAGGCCAGGGCGCTGGCAGCGGTCAGCGGAAGCCACCGGAGGACACCCGCCCTCGCGTCGGCATAGCTCTGTTCCCGGTCTGCGAGATAGTTACCATCGAAGGAAAGATAAACCTTGAGGTTTTCGTTGCCATCCGAATTCAGGCTTCGCGCCAGATACTGATCGTCATATCCCGCTGCCTGCCTCCCAAGCGCCTCGGAAGCCGGAATCTTGGTCAGCTGATTCTGCTCATAGATTAAATAAGCAGGAGCCTCGGAAAACTGCGCCTTTGTGATGGCAGCGCCGCTGCCGACAGCCACGTTGGTCGCCGCGTTCACCCCATCGGAGGCGTAATAGGAAAATCCTTCCGTCTGGTCCAATTCTCTTTTATAGGATCGGAAATCCTTTAGATCGTCCTGGATCATGATTTCCTTTATCCTGGCAATTTCCGTCTGATGATCCGCCCTGAATTGTTCCCGGACCGAACCCCAGTCATAATCACCGCCATAAGAATAGGCGCTTCGATCGATGGATACGGTCTGAGACGGCGCGCTACTGTAATTGCTTTGATAAGAGCCTGAATAGAACAGCGTTCTGACGGCGTCCTCCACTCGGTCCTCGCTGATGGATTTGCCGCTGAGAATCGCCTCCTCACTTCCGTACTGATTCAGCAAATGCTGAATTCTATCCAGCTTCTCCGAAAATTCCCGCTGAAAGGAAACGCTGTTCCGGTAGCTGTCGCCAAACAGCAGATCCTCCACATTTCCTTCAAATTTCTGCGCCGACTGAACCGAGACGGCCGCCCCTGTAAGGGCCGTAAGAAACAGCACCACGCAGAGGAAAAAGGCCATTCGATCCAGCGCCTTGCGGCCGTTAAAGCTTTTCGATTTTATATCCAATACCCCACACCACCTTCAAATATCTTGGGTCCTTCGGGTTGATCTCGATCTTTTCCCGAATCCTTCTTATATGCACCGCCACCGTGTTTTCCGGATTGAAGGACGGTTCGTTCCATACCGCCTCATAGATCTGATCCATGGAAAACACCTTGCCGGCGTTCTCTGTCAATAACTTTAAAATTCCGTACTCGATGGGAGTGACCGGCACCTGTTCCCCGTCTACCGTGACGTTCTTCGCCCCGTCATCCACCATCAATCCCCCTGATCGGAAAACCCCCGTTTTCTTCTCCATGCTTCCCAGGCTGACGTAACGCCTGAGCTGCGATTTTACCCGCGCGATGAGCTCCAGCGGGTTAAAGGGCTTTGTAATATAATCGTCCGCCCCCATGTTCAGCCCTGTGATCTTATCATAATCCTCCGACTTTGCGGAAAGCATGATGATGGGAATGTTTCTTTCCTCCCGAATCTTCATTGTCGTTCTCATTCCGTCCAGCCTCGGCATCATGACGTCCATCAGGATCAGATGAATTTCCTCTCTGCGGACGATATCCAAAGCTTCGACTCCGTCGTACGCTTTAAAGATCCCATATCCCTCATTTTTCAGGTATACTTCAATGGCCCCAACGATCTCCCTGTCGTCATCGCAGATCAAAATATTCATCGTCTCTTCTCCCTTCAATGGCATCCTCCTTTCTTTTTCCGCTACAATAAGAGGATACCGGAACTTTCTTAACAAATGGCGTTCTGGTTTCTTACAAAATTATTAACTTTTTTTATTCTATCATTCCCTATCTTCTGTTGCAATTGCCGTAAGGCAATTGCTGTTCACGGCTGATTAGACCGCTTAAACGGGTAATCCTGCCTTCCCGTGAATTCCCACGCCTGCCTAAGGTTGAAGTTTTGAGCCGCCGGAGCCGGAATAGAAAATTTCCCTTGACATCCGCCCTTTTTCATCATATACTACAGAAAACCTATTAATACGACGAAAATCTACGAATCGAAGATTCGTGATTTTCCGGCATCTGCTTCGCAAATGCGGCCAGGTGTGCAAAACCGTTGATTAAGAAGAGTACGCATAGACTTTCACTTCACAGAGAGCCGCCGGTGGTGGGATGGCGGCAATTGGAACTGTGCCGAATGGACTTATGAGGGCAGGACGAAATTGACTTGCGACGCGACAAGAAATTAATTGCGCAGATAATTTTTCGAAAGACGCGCAAAATTAGCAAGCAAAGCAAGAGTAGTGCCTGACGGGACCTCCGCCCGTTATCAAGGGAGCGCGTATGAAGTACGTGAAGCGAGTGGGCGCTTGCGCCAATCAGGGTGGTACCGCAGAAGTATAGCTTTTGTCCCGGAGTTTATCTGGGATGAAGGCTTTTTTTATTACTTAAAATATGAAAAGGAGAAAAGACAATGAGTAAAATTCCACACAGACTATATTTGACCGAGGAGCAGATTCCGAAGCAATGGTATAATTTAAGAGCTGATATGAAAGAACAGCACGATCCGATGATCAATCCGGGCACGATGAGGCCCGCCGTTTTAGAGGATTTATTTCCCGTTTTCTGCGAAGAGCTGGCCCGACAGGAAATGGATGGAACGACCCGCTATATCGATATTCCCGAGGAAGTGCTGGAGATGTATAAGATCTACCGACCCTCTCCACTGGTCCGCGCCTACAACCTTGAAAAGGCTCTGGATACTCCAGCCAAAATCTATTTTAAGTTTGAGGGCAACAATACTTCCGGCAGCCATAAGCTGAACTCCGCCATCGCCCAAGCTTACTACGCCAAGGAGCAGGGCCTTGCGGGACTTACGACGGAAACCGGAGCGGGACAGTGGGGCACCGCCCTTTCCGAAGCCTGCGCCCACTTCGGGCTCCCACTGACCGTATTCATGGTAAAGGTTTCCTATGAACAGAAGCCTTTCCGAAAGTCTGTCATGGAAACCTTCGGCAGTACCGTCATTGCCAGCCCCAGCGACACGACCAATGTGGGCCGCCAGATGCTGCAGAGCGATCCCACTTCCGGCGGCAGCCTCGGCTGTGCTATTTCCGAAGCCATTGAAAGGGCCGTCACTTCGCCAAACTACAGATATGTTCTGGGTTCCGTGCTGAACCAGGTCCTGCTGCACCAGTCCGTCATCGGCCTGGAAACGAAAACGGCCATGGAGATCCTTGGAGAATATCCCGACATCATCATAGGATGCGCCGGCGGAGGTTCCAACCTGGGCGGGCTCATCGCCCACTTCATGCAGGATAAAATCGAGGGAAAGGCAAATCCGAGAGTCGTAGCGGTGGAACCGGCCTCCTGTCCTTCCCTCACCCGGGGCAAATATGCTTATGACTTCTGCGATGTGGGCAGAGTGACCCCCCTGGCAAGGATGTATACCCTGGGCTGCGATTTCAAACCGTCGTCAAACCATGCCGGCGGTCTGCGATACCACGGAATGTCCCCGATCCTCTCCAAGCTCTATCATGACGGGTACATGGAGGCTGTCGCCGTTGAACAGACCAGAGTATTCGAAGCGGCGACCCAGTTTGCAAAGCTCGAAACCATACTGCCCGCGCCGGAATCAGCCCACGCCATCCGCACGGCCATCGACGAAGCCCTGAAGTGCAGAGAATCGGGCGAAGCGAAAACGATTCTCTTCGGCCTCACGGGCACCGGGTATTTCGATATGGCCGCATATTCATCCTACACCGACGGTTCCATGTCCGACCATATTCCAACCGACGAGGAGCTGGAGCGTTCCCTGTCGGCACTGCCTAAAATTCCGGGAATCCAGGAATAGGAACGTTACGATACAGGGATAGGAAACGATACGACAGGAAGAAAACGATATTTTACAGGGATAATAATGCCGCTGCTGCGGCCCGTCGAATAACCCAGGGGATGGATTCCCCTGGGTTTGTTTTTCGTCAGGGATGTTTTTTCAATGCAGCAGGGAGAGGCCGCCCCTTTTGTTAACCTCGTGTTAAATCTTCGTGGAACTATCACAAAGGAACCTTATTTTACTCACACCGGCAGATTATTCTGTTACTGAAACAAGACGATACGTCCGGCAAATCCGGCCGGGCGGAACCTTTTCGATAATAGTTTTCAACGGAAGGAGTGAAATAATGGCAATCGAAGTTTTCAATCGCTACGAAAATAAATATTTTGTGAGCGAAGTTACCCTGAGCAGGGTTCTGGCCGAGATAGAGCTACATATGACCCCGGATAAATTCAACAGAGATCGAAAAACTTATTCCATCAGCAACATCTATTTTGACACGTCGGACAGCCGGCTGATCCGGGCTTCTCTGGAAAAGCCGCAATATAAGGAAAAGC
>DLFX01000371.1:11422-18796 GCA_002482405.1 Firmicutes bacterium UBA7709
TCCTCGAGATGAAGAAAAAGTACAACGGGCTGGTGAACAAGCGCCGAACCAAGCTTCCGCTTCAGACCGGATACCAGTTCGTGTCAAACGGCGGCGTCGTAAGCATTGCGGAGGAGATGAACCCCCAGGTGGTGCGCGAGATCGCCTGTATGATCCAGCGGTACGGACCTTTGGAGCCAAAGGTGATGATCGCTTACGACCGGCTTGCTTATTTTGAAAAGGGGAACCCCGACCTGCGCATCTCCTTTGACACGAATATCCGAAGCCGCAGGGACAATCTGCGGCTGGAGGAGGGAAACGACGGCGCCCCGCTGCTTCCAAAGGGAATATGGCTTATGGAAATCAAAACGGCAAGCGCCGCGCCTTTATGGCTGTCGAGCCTCCTTGCCCGGGAGCGCATCTATAAAAGAAGTTTTTCCAAGTATGGCTGTGAATATAAAGCCTACATATCGAATTTCAAGGAGGACTGCTACTATGCCTGATTCCATTATAGAGGCTCTAACCGCCACAGCCGGAGCATCCGCCTCGGCGCCGGATACCGTCATAGCGATGTGCCTCGCTCTTATATCCGGTCTGGTCATCAGCTTATGCTATCTCAAAACGATCCGGAATATGGCGTCACAGCACGGTTTTGCGGTGACCCTGATCATGCTTCCGATGATTATGGCGGTCATCATTCTCTTTGTCGGCAGCGATGTTGCCCGAGCGTTTTCTCTGGCCGGAACGGCCTCCATCATCCGGTTCCGAAGCGCTCCCGGGGATGCAAAGGACATCGGGTTCATCTTCTTCGCCCTGGCGGCTGGCCTGTCCTGCGGAGTCGGCATGTACTTGGCCGGAGGCATCTTTGTTGTCTTCCTGGCTGTGACAATACTGATCCTTGATAAGGTCCGCTACGGGCAGAAGGAAAACCTGCCCCAGACGCTGAAGATCACCATACCGGAAGATTTGAACTACAAGGACGCTTTTACGGATATATTGGAGAGCAATACGGAGCAGTACGCTTTAAAACACGTCAAGACCACCGATCTGGGTTCCCTTTTCCAGGTGAGTTACCAGATCATACTCAATAAGGATATCGATGAAAAGCGCTTTCTGGATCAGCTTCGATGCCGGAACGGCAATTTGAGCATCGCCTTGACCATGGCGGCCAACGAAAAGGAGAAATCATTATGTTAAAGAAATCAAGAAAGATCCCGGGGGTCCTGCTTCTCATCCTGATCCTGCTGACGGCTTCCGTAAGCTGTGCCGCGACTGGGACCCAGGGGATGGAAACGATGCCTATGCCGGAGCAGACAGTTTCCCCCGCCTACACCGATATCAGAGGCAGCTGGGCCTACGAGGCGATCTCATACGTACTGGAAAAAGGGCTTTTCGAAGGCACCTCTGAAACAACCTTCTCCCCCGATCAGGTGATGACCAAAACCGGCTTTGAAGCGGTTCTGGAACGGATGGCAGGAGAGGATCCTTCGGAGGATGGCAGCTCCGAAACGGCGGGCAATGCGTCAACGAATTCCGCCACGCCGGACAGCACGAATCAGCTGACCAGAGAAAATATGGCCGTGATGCTTTATGATTATATNNTTACCTGTTGCCGGAGAAGACAGCGCTTCTGACACGACCGCGAAAGACAGCACGGAAGACACGACCGGCAAAGACAGCACGGCAAGCGCCATCGGTGCAGTCACCTCCCTCGGCCTGATGAGCAACAAAAGCGACGGCTCCTTTGGTTCATCGGAAACTGCGACCCGGGCAGAGGCCGCGACAGTCATCTACCGGCTCTGTATGCTCATCGACCAGGCCAATACCAGTGACTCTCTGCTTTCGGAGATCTCGGATAAAACCGGCTCCATCAAACAATATACCGATTATGCCCAGGATGATTATCAAACCGTCACGCTGAAAGGAAATTCCATATCCTTCACCGGGTCCGGGGCCATGGTTGACGGAAATACCATTACCGTCAAGGCGGCGGGAACCTATGTGATCAGCGGCACGCTGAAGGACGGCAGAATCGTTGTCGACAGCGCGGATGACGAAAACGTCCGCCTGATCCTCAACAATGCGAACATCGCCAGCTCCGACGGCCCGCCGATTCTGGTGAGAAATGCAAAGAACACCATCATCTCACTGCCGTCGGGGACAGAGAACACCCTGGCCGACAGCTCTGAAAACACCTATGAAAAGGACGCCACCGGAGCGGTCTTCTCGGCTGACGATCTCTGGATCAACGGCAGCGGAACCCTGACGGTCCAAGCCAACTATAAGGATGGCATCTCAGGAAATGACGACGTCAAGATCACCCAGGCCACCGTCGTCATCGACGCGGCGGACGACGGCATTACCGCCAACGATTCCGTATCCGTAAATGACGCGGTCATCAAGATCACCGCAGACGGAGACGGGATCAAGACCACCAAGGGCACCAAAATAGGAAAAGGATATATTTCTATAAAATCAGGAAGCCTTGACATCAATGCGGGAGCGGATGGGCTGCAGGCGGAAACCCTGCTCTATATTCAGGGCGGCAGCTTCAACATCGCCACGACGGAAATCAATTCCGAAGGCGATTCGAGCAGCGCCAAGGGTTTGAAAGCCGGCAACGGCATTGTCGTCGAAGACGGCAGCTTTAAAATCGACAGCGGTGACGACGCCCTCCATTCCAACGGCATAATCCGCGTGAAGGGCGGTACTTTCGAAATCCAAACCGGAGACGACGCGATTCACGCAGACAGCTCTCTCTCGGTTTCAGGTGGTGAAATAACGATTTCCAAGTCCTATGAAGGCCTTGAAAGCAAAGTGATCGACCTGTCTGGCGGCACCATCGATCTGACTGCCAGCGACGACGGAATCAACGTCTCCGGAGGAGACAGCGGAGGCATGGGCTTCATGGGAGGCAGGCCAGGAGAGGGCGGAGCCAGCGGTAATGGGAATACCGCTGTTCCAAATGCCGGCGCCAATGCGAATGCCGCCAATCCAAATGCCGGAGCCAAACCCGACAGCGGCGCCGCTGGCAAAACTTCTGACAGCAGCAGCGGCCGCAAGCTCACCATCAACGGAGGCAACATCACGGTCAACGCGGCCGGAGATGGCCTTGACGCCAACGGTTCGATCTATATGACCGGAGGCACCGTGCTGGTGAACGGCCCCACCGACAACGGAAACGGCGCTCTGGATTACGACGGAGTCTTTGAAATCAGCGGCGGAACTCTCCTGACAGCGGGAAGCTCCAGCATGGCGATGGCTCCTTCCACAGGCTCAACCCAATATACCATTGCAAACACCGTAGGGGCGCAGACTGNNCGGCGAAAGACTATCAGCACGTGGTGATCAGCTCTCCCGATATCAAGAAGGGAGGCACTTACACCCTCTATGCCGGAACTGAGAAAATCGCCGACTTCACCATCTCTTCCGCGGTGTCCGGGGACACGGCAGACGGCGGGGGTATTGGAGGCGGTCCCGGCGGAGGCCACGGTTTCCCCGGCGATAATGGCGGAGGTCAATGGAATCCGGCTGATGGCAACAGCCAGGGGACACCGCCCAACGGCGGTGCTTCCGACAGCCGAACCGCTCCAAACAGCAATTCTCAGCAATAAAATCGCCTTTTCTCCTCGATAATATTGCTTATATACAAATGAGCAGCGCACAAGGGATTGAAAAATCTCCTGTGTGCTGCTCATTTTTTTCGGTTTAGAACAGGAAATGGGGCAAAACCTGCGGTTTTGCTTCACCATTCACAAAGATCCGTCCCGCAAACCCACACTTTTCGTCCTAAATCGAAATTTTTGCACAAGCGGTCGGGACGGCCCGACTGGGCGGGACGATACGAGTGGGTGACACCCGGGGAAACGGCGGCAGCCCCTTTTACTTTGGTTTATTTAAGCCTGAGTCCGAGAGGCTTGTTTCTACAATATGGTGGAGGCTCACTCTCTACAATGTGATGGAGGCCGCGCCGATGGTCCCCTTCAGNNGATTGATAGTACGCGAGGGTTTCTCTCGCCGTCCGCAGCCTTTCATCATAGTGGAATTCCTTGATCACCGAAGCGTTGATGGGATTCGCGATGAAGGCCTCGAGGCTGCCGATCTTTTTCTTTGTGAGGTTCACGTCGATCTTCTGCTTGTTCCGCAGCCTTGACCCATACCAGTCGCTGGCCAGAACGGTTTCCTTTTTGAAAAGGTCCCGCACTTCCGGCGATTCAAGAGTATGACCTTCGTAATCCCCGTAAGCCATGATATGCAGGAGCGCCTTGACGGGCGGTATTGCGTCCTCAACGCTTCCGTCCTGGAAATAATTCAGGGCCGCTTTTTTATGGCCGTTTGCGATGTTCAGCACGCCGTCCACGAAAGCGTCCATATCCTGCTTTTCCGGCTTCAGTATCTCTTCGCTGAAAACGGACAGGGGTTCGTCAAAGAGCTTCCCAAAGTACTTGTAACAGAACACCTCCGTCATGCGGTAGCCGAGTCTCCCGGCCGGAACGTGAACGCCGTTGTATTCAAAGTCCTCCAGCTTCTCAAAAGAGCCTTCGCTGATCAGCCGTTCAGGATCCCGTTCCGGCTCCTTCAACCGCGCCCAGATCTCCGGCACCAGCATGGAAATATCGTGGTCCACCTTCAACTGGGGTCCGATATGTCCGGCGGGAGTCGTAAAGGCGTGATAGTCGCCCAAAATGTAGGACAGGAGCGCGTTGTTCAGGTCATACACCGGAAGCAGCATGTTGAAGGGACCCTTTGTCAGGGCACCCTCGGAGCCTGCTCCGGTGGTGGACGGCGATTTTCCTGTCAGGCTGCTGATGAAATCCAGAAACAGCTCCGGCAGCTCCTGATAGTGTATCGGATTGTATACGCTGAGAGGCGGGATCTTCTTGCCGTCTTCCATTCCCGGCGGATTGTTCCTTCGCCCCGGCAGCACGGCGTTTACCGGCATGAGCACGGGTTGGTCAAGGGGAATTCTCCTTGAAAACCGCTCGCCCACCTCCGCAAGGTGCAGCTTTTCCGGGTTCTTGAAGTCGGAGCGGTGTTCCAGGTACCTGGGATTTTTGCTGGGCACCCCGTTCACGAGCCTGGGCTCCGAGGATACGATGCAGTATTCGTCGTCCCCCTTCAAAAATACCTCGATGTGCTCTCTCACCGGCTCCGAATAGGCCACATAACCCATGACGTCGTTTTTGATCTCTTCCACGTCCGATTTTGTGAGAGGTTGATAGTTCGTTGCAAAGAGGTTATTGCCGGACAGGTCCATTTCCGCCTGTTTGTCATAGCCCTTGATGACCGCGTCGTCAGGCCGCTGGAAGAAGCGGTACTCGCAGTTTACCGGGAATTTGAAGCTGCTGTTGCTGTAATCGGGGTTGATGTACGCCAACTGATTGGCCGGAACCGTCACCGACGCCGTAATGTCGTCCTCCATCTGGATCTTTTCGCTGGGCATGAAGTCCATCCGCAGCTTGAATATCCTCCAGGCCTTATCTCCCCTGAACCCCACCCGCAGATAACTGGGGCGGATTCTTCTGCTGTCGAATTTCAATTCGTTTCCGGGCTTTCCGTCGATGACGTCCACCGTGAAATGCTTTCTCCAGTCCTCGCCCCAGGAGAACTGGTAAAACCTCTTCACCATGAATACCAGCGCTTTCACGTGATTCGGGATCGCTTCAAGGTACGCGTTGAACTCGTCGGTATAGAGCGGCGAGGGCGTCAGCAGCTTGATCACCGAGCCCAGAGTCCGGTCGATGGAAAGGATCGGCCTTGTGGCCGCTCCTTTCCTGTCGGTTTTTTCTTTCCAGCGTTTGCTGTAATCATATTTCAAAATGCGTTCCACATAGTCCAGATCCTTCTCAAGGTCGTTGACGTAATAGGTTCCGTAGATGATGGAGTTGCTGATGGACTTGGAAATTTCGGATTTGCCGCCGCCGGAAACGGTGCAGGGCTTGTGGCAGAACGTTCCCCTGGCTTCCGTTCCCACCAGCTTCCACATCGGCGCTTCCGGATGCTTTTCCAGATAAATTTTTTCCCCGTTTGGCATGATGTAGTGATAGTCGGGCAAAAGCTTCAGTTTCCGGATGCTGTCCTCGTAGCTCCAGGTGATTTCATTTTTATATAAATCGATCTTGATATTTTCCGGCAGATAAATGATCTGTGGGTTCAGCTTATCAATGCCGTAATGATCCTCCTGCAGGTCCATCAGGCCGCCGTAATTTTCCAGCACCTCGTCAAAGCAGTAGCCTTCCATGCTGGTGTCTTCCGTCGCATTGTAGTGAACGCCCAGATTTCTCTGAGAATAGGCCACGGTACCGCCGGCGTGCTCCTCTTCCACATTGCCGAAAAGATTTGCGGCAAAACTGATCTGGGTTTTGATCTCCTTCTTCGAATAGCCGTAATAATTGTCGGCGATCAGGGTCACCGCAATACCGCTCTTGTCGCGGCAGGTAAGCTTGAACGCCTGGCCGTCGTTATACAGCTCTCTCTCGTCTCGGTAGCACATGCCGTCCCGCCGCTGCCGCTCCGTGGCGTCGTCGCAATGGGGCAGGCCCAGATCCTTTTTCCTCAGCTTTGTGAGGTGCGGCGCTAAAAGAATGTAGCCCGTATGTCCGCTCCACTTGGCGAGATCCAGTCCCGAATCGTTGCTGTGATAGCTGGGGTCTCCCATATTGCCGAATACCGACTCGATAAAGTCGAGGTTGGAAACCAGGCTGCCCGGCGCCACAAAGAGGACTTCCATCCGCTTCTCCTCAAGGACCCCCGGAACCTTGGGGGAGACCAGGGGCTTGATCATGAGGGAGACAAAAGTCCTGGCAGGCTCCTCCTGCCTGCTGGTGAAGGGAAGCAGCTTGAGCTCTTCCGGAGGATTGACGGCCGCTTCATACAGCTTCACAAAAGCCTCTTTCGGCACAGCCTTCTTGTCGAAAGGAATCGGCAGGCCTCCCTCCACGATATGAAAGGAGCCTTCCGTGGTGCGCCTGTCGTTTCTGGGATTGTGCAGCACCCCCTGTTTGATGCGGTAGCTTTGAATATATTCGTTGCTGAAGGTATTGGCGTCCGGCGGAAGGGACATCTCCCTGGCGAGTCCGTAATGATCCAGGGTGAGGGAGTCGTCCACCACCTTCGGCGGGTTCGAACTGTCACAGAAGTAATCGCTGAAAAATTGGTTAATCCGCTTGTAGATCCCGACTTCGTTCAAGTCCACCATTCTCTTTTTTTCTTTATAGTCCTTTATGATATCATCGAAAAGATCGATGAAATATGCGCTCTCATCCTTTTCATCCCCGGAGCGATAAATCGGCAAACCGAGGGATGCAAGTTTAAAGTTGATGTATTGGATTCTGTCTTCATGCGTAGTGATGGGATTGACGTCACCGTAGTCAATTCCGAGTTTTTTTCTAATTG
>DLFX01000371.1:18807-21525 GCA_002482405.1 Firmicutes bacterium UBA7709
GATTAAATTCGCCGGCATTAGGCTAGCAGCCGATAATGTTTTAGTTATGTTTCTAGTCATATTATTATCATATTTATATTATATCCAGTATAACTTTTGTCATAGTTTTGTCAAGTTAATTCCCGGAAAATCTCATGCCCATCAGATTGGCGAAATTTCCGTATGGCACCTACTCGACATTTGCAACGCAAATATGTCTAGGTGCGCAAATAAGAAAGACCCCGCCTTTCCATATTATTCGGCAGTGCCTTCCTAGATTTTGCCCTTAAACAAATTTTTAATTCCTTTCGCTCCAGGCGATTCAACGATGGCCCCTGCCAGCTCTTTTGGCGCTTTCACGCCAGCGGCAGGCACTCATTCTTCCTGATCGGCGTGAATGACCAGAACCGGGCAGGTTGCTTCCGCAATGACCTTTTCGGTTACGGAACCGACAAAGAACCGCTTTGCCTTCGAATATCCCCTGTTTCCCATCACGATCAGATCCACCTTTTCCGTTTCGGCGGCTTCCAGGATCATCTTGTAGGGCTCTCCGAACAGCACCGCTTTGCCGACCTTCACATCCTTAAAGTCCAGCTTGTCGGTCAGCGTATCCATCTGCTGCAGAGCATTTTCACGCAGCCCGCCGGCCACGTCTTCATCATCCACCGTCCTCGTTCTGCCGGATATGGACGAACCATCCACCTGTCTCCAGAGTTTCTCGCTCCTGAGATGCCTCGATACCGCGTCGTCCTCGACGACTGTTAAAAGCCCCACCTCAAAGCCGTATTTCTTTGCAATTTCCGCTGATTTTTTCGCCGCGTTGTATGACGCCTGCGAACCGTCGACAGCAACCAGTAATTTCATCGATATCCCCTCCTATATTTTATTTACTTCCGTAAATCCTCGCCTCAATTGATTTTGCCGTTTCCGTGGCCGCCACGCCGCCCATGGCGGTCTCTTTGAGCTGAGACGGCAGAAGCTTGCCTACCTTGTACATCGCGTCGATCACCTCGTCCGCCGGAATCGGAAACCTTGCTCCGCTGAGGGCGAGGTCCGCGCTGATCAGCGCATTTACCGCCTGGGAAGCGTTTCTCTGTGCGCAGGGGATCTGCACCAGGCCCGCCACCGGATCGCAGACAAGCCCCATGATGTTGATCAAAGCAAAGGAAAAGGCTTCTATCGACATCGCCGGAGTTCCACCTTTCAGTTTCACCGCGCCTGCCGCCGCCATAGCCGCGGCTACGCCGCATTCCGCCTGACAGCCTCCCTCCGACCCTGCGACCGTAGCGTTTTCCATGACGATGGCCCCGACGCCGGACGCTGTGATCAGGGCGTTGATAATATCATCCTCCGTTTTGTGGCACTTCTCTCCGACCGTGATCAAAACCGCCGGAACGATCCCGCAAGAACCCGCCGTCGGCATGGCGCAGATCTTTCCCATGGAAGCGTTCACTTCGCTGCAGGACAGCGCCCGCGCCATGACGGTATTGATAAACTCTCCGCAAAGCGTATCGCCGGACTGGGAATACCGGTACTGAGTCGACGCGATCCCGGTAATCAGATCCCCTTCGGTGTGCCGCGGCCGGTCAAGAGCCTTCTCAGAGGACGCTCGCATGATTTTGTAACGTTCCCGCATGGTTTCCATCACGGCGTCCCTGCCGACACCGCTGTTTTTCATTTCATTCTCTATTACGATCTCATGGATCGGCATGTTCCGCGCCTCGGACAGCTCCAATAGCTGCCTGCAATTATGATACATCCTTTATTCCTCCAATTGGGGGCCGCGATAAAATACCTGCCTCGAACCCCTTCTCCGTTTTCTTATTTAAAGCTTTATAAATTTTACCGAATGGATGTTGGGATTCTTCCCGATTTTTTTTAACATCTTTTCGTCGACCTTGTCATCCACTTCAATGACACAGGTCGCTTCCGCGCTCCTGCTCGTCCTGCTGACCTTCATGGCCGCGATATTGACGCCGCCGTCGGCGAGAACCGTGGTAATGTGGCTGAGGACGCCCCGGGTATCCACCTGCCGGATGAAAATGGTCGGCAGATTTCCGGAAATTTCAACCTCATAGTCGTCGATCCTGCTGATGAGCACCTCGCCGCCGCCCAGGGAGGAGCCGTCCACCTGGCACAGGAGCTCTCTTTCCCGATAAAATGAAATTCTGACGGAATTTTCATGACTGCCGGAAAGCTCAATCTCATGAAATTCATATCCGATCCCCGCGGACTTCGCGATGGAATACGCCTCGGCGATGGCTTCGTCATCCTCCCGTATGTTCATTACTCCTGCCAGCAGGGCTTTATCGGTTCCATGCCCTTTTCCGGTTTTGGCAAAGGAGCCGTGAAGGCCAAAGGATACAAAGTCAAAATCGTCGGCAAGCCTTGCCGCAAGTCTGCCCAGCCTCGCGGCTCCCGCCGTATGAGAACTTGACGGGCCGATCATCACCGGTCCCGCAACCTGAAAAATACTGACGCCCATAAAAAACCCAACCTTTCTGTCAATATCGTACCCTTTTCTTGTGTTTTTAAAAGAGGAAGCCGACATTCCGGAAGCTTATCGGGAATAAAAATTTTTGCCCCGTCTACAATAATCAACAAAATATGTTCTTTCAAAGTTATAATATATTACCATCGGATCCCGGCGTGAACCCCACCCGGGATGAAACGTCCACTATCAGTGACAAATTGTGTGAGGTTACGAAATGACGTTGAATGAAAATATTAAGAAATTCA
>DLFX01000371.1:21551-22389 GCA_002482405.1 Firmicutes bacterium UBA7709
AGAGCAAACCAACCCTTCATTCAAAACCCTGCGAAGAATTTCCGACGTATTGAACGTCAGCCCGGGAGAGCTCGTCAGCACGCTCCCAACCATCGAAGAACAAATCGATGAATACATAGAATATAAAAGGGGGCTGCATAAAGCTTTTGCCCGGACCGGGATCAATTATAAGAACGGGAGCGCCGATCGGGACGAGCCCTATGATGACCTGAATTTCAAGAAAAAACTGCAGGCAATCAATAATATCCCGGTCCCCGCTCCGGAGAGTCATTATGATTATATTGGCGATCTCGAAGAGCGTCCGGAGATGAGAAAGCTGTTCTCCGCGCTGAGAAACGCTTCAAAAGACGAAATCAATCAGGTTACCCGGCTGATCGAGACCTTTAAGGGAATTTAGGTCAAATTTTCCCGTCGAAAGCCCCGTTTTTATCAGTCAAAATCCCGAGTTCTTTACCGGTGCAATTTTCGCCTGCGCACATCCCCGGAGGTGCGGTGGAGATAATTGTACATAAACTCGTCGTCCTCTTTTTCCAAGCCCCTTTCCCCTGCCAGGGATTCAAGGTGATGGGTGAATTCATGCTTTAACGTATGGTTGAGCCGCCTCTTCAAGCCCTCTCTCGACAGATTCCCGTACAAATGCTCAAAAGATCCGTAATAAATGGTGATGTACCGGCCCAGGCCGCCGCCGCGGTGATACTCCCCCATGATGTACAGGTCGTTATGCCTGCTGTGAGGGTCAATTTTTGCCTCGGGCAACAGGATGATTCCACCGTTGAGTTCCTCATAAAACTTCTGGGGCAGCTCCGCAGCCAGCTCATCCAGAATTTTCCCCACTTCT
>DLFX01000076.1 GCA_002482405.1 Firmicutes bacterium UBA7709
CTTCCGTATACACGACTCCGGTGGGATTGTTAGGCGAATTGATGATTACAGCCTTGGTCCTGGCTGTGATCTTTTCCCGAAACTCCTGAAGGTTCGGCTGAAAGTCCGCCATGTTTGGAGAAATGACAGTCAATACCCCGTCAAAGTTTGCGACGTAACTGCGGTATTCACCGAAATAGGGGGCAAAGACGATCACCTCGTCTCCCGGATCCAACAGAGTTTTTAAAATGACATTCAAGCCGCCCGCAGCGCCCACGGTCATCAGAATGTTCTGGACTCCAAAGCCGGTTCCATGCTTGCGATTGATGAATTCGGCAACGCCGCCGCGAACATCCTCATAACCGGAATTGCTCATATAGCCGTGGACGAAGGTAGGGGGTTCGTCGTTGAGAACATCGAAAATGGCCTGCTTCACTTCATCCGGCGGCGCCAGATTCGGATTTCCCAAACTAAAATCATATACGTTCTCAGCTCCGTATAATGCGGCCAGCCGCTTTCCCTCTTCAAACATCGCCCGGATCGCCGAGCTGCCTTCCACATATCCTACCATCTTTTTTGAAATCATCTCTTTACTCCTTCTTTTCAATTTCAAGCCTCAGCGGGAAGCCCCGCCGCCGTTTCATACCCGGGCCTCAGCGGGAGGCGGTTGCTATCGCTTCATATTCCCGCGCTGTCTCTTCCCCTCTCAGTATCCGCAGGGCCCCCAGGGTGAGCGCTTCCATTTCGTCCTCTCCCGGCATGATTTCCACAGGAGCGATGAACCCAACCCGCTCTTTGATCATATCCGTCATCATCTTGGAATAGGCCACTCCCCCGGTGAGAATGATGAAATCTACCTTTCCGTTGACCACCGGCGCCATTTCGCCGATCCCCTTTGCGACTTGATACGCCTGGGCTTCATAAAGCAATTTGGCCTTCTCGTCGCCATCCTCGATCATCTTCTCGATTTTTCGGCAGTCAGCGGTTCCCAAATAGGCTTTCAACCCTCCCATGCCGCGAATCCTCCTGATCATTTCTTTTCGGTTATATACACCGGAATAGCACATATTTACGACGTAAAGCAAGGGAAGCCCCCCTGAACGTTCCGGAGAAAACGGGCCGGCGTCGTCCCGGATCGCGTCGATGATCCTTCCGCCCTTGTGGACGCCGATGGAAATGCCTCCCCCCAGATGAGCTACCAGCAGCGTCAGATCTTCGTATCTTTTTCCGTACTTCGCGGCTACTTTGCGGGAGATNNGCACATGGCACATGCTCTGCCGGCGAACGTCGGGAAGTCCGGTGATCTTTGCGATCTCTTCAAATTCATCAGACGTGACCGCGTCGTAGATATAGGACGGAATGCCGAGAGGCTCTGCGATGGCATAGGCCAGCAGCGCTCCCAGATTCGAGGCGTGAGGGGACGCCTGACCGCTCAAAAGCGCTTCCCTCATGCTGGGCGTCACCAGATATCCGCCCGCGTGCATGTCGGGAAGAAGGCCTCCCCTTTCCACCACCGCGGCAAGCTCGGAAAGGGCTGCGCCATGCTTCCCCAGGATGGAGCGGATCGCTTCCGTTCTAAAGTCCAACTGATCCAGAATTTCGTCATATTTGTCGATCTCCTCGGCGGCATGCTCCATATTCTCAGAGAAAACCAGCGTTTCATCTTCATATAAAGCCACCTTGGTCGAAGTGGAACCGGGATTGATTGAGAGAATTTTATAGCTCATTTGCATGTCCCTTTCTAATTTCTGTTTTATCTTGATTCATACGATTTCTTTTGCCCCTTTCTTTTGGAAAACCCCAGGATGACGCCTAAACAGATCGACAGCAGCGCCGCCGCCAGCACCCGGTATTCCGGGGCCAGCAGAAAGGTGATCGTATGGGCCGGGATCCAGAAAAGCGGAATGGTCCTGCAGACCACAAAGGAAACAAAACCGTTCATATCAGCCGCCTCCAGCACATCCGAAAACCTCTGCCTTTTCATTTCGGACAGGTTTCCGTTTCCCATCTCGATCCAGGTGTCGGTGATCCGGTGAAGCCCCATAAATGCAGGAGCAAACACCAGATTCATCGTAGCGCTGATCAGAAACGCAGTCACCAGGGCCGAAAGAATTCCAGCGCCGCCGACGGAAGGCAAATATCCCTTCTCCATCGCCCCGTGGACTCCCGCGTCAAACACCACGAACATCAAGCTGATGGCCATTCCCAGGACGCCCCATATGAGCGCGCGCCACAGGAACCCCTTCGGCTTTCTCCAATCGCCCGATACGACCCTGATGGCCAAAAGCTCACCCATACTGGCTAAAACGCCAAACTTCAGAAATGCCATACCGTAGGGGTGACCGGCAGAGGCGGTCAGAAAAAGCCGGTGCGTCTGCGGCGTTGCCAGAAAGATCACGACACAGACCAATACCGCTCCCCATATAAAATCGCCTTTTTTCATGCAGCAAACCTCCTAATTTTCTGTCTGCCCTCTACGATCGCTTGTCTGCGGATGCTGCCGACAATACAAGGGAGAGATATTTTTCCTCTGCCGTCGCGCCCCTTGAAACGATAACGATGGGCACTTCCGCGCCTACGATCATTCCTGCCATCTTTCCTCCGGCAGAAAGCATCAACCCCTTTGCCAAGAGGTTCCCCGCCGTCATATTCGGCACGACCGCGATATCCGCCTCGCCGACGACAGGGCTTTCATAACCTTTGATGGCAGCCGATTCGGGGCTGATCATCAGATCGTAGGAAATGGGTCCCTCTACGATGCAGTCCTTGATCTTTCCCTCCTGATTCATCTTTTTCAACTGATCGGCGTCAACCGATTCGGGCATTTTCGGATTGACAGTCTCCGTGGCTGACAGCACCGCGACCTTGGGGTTTTTATACCCCAGGGACTGCAGGACCTCCACGGAGTTCTCAACGATCTGCTTTTTCTGGGCCAGGTCCGGATAAAGGACCATACCCCCGTCGGTTATGACGAGGAGCTTGTGGTAGCCGGGGACTTCAAACAGCCCGAAATGGGACATGATGCCGCCTTTTTGCAGCCCATGCTCCCTATCGACGACCTCTTTCAGAAGATCGGCGGTCTGGAGCTTTCCCTTCATGATGAAATCCGCCCGTCCGTCATGAATCATCGCGACGGCCTTCCGCGCCGCTTCCCGGTCGTCCTTCTCCTCTATCATTTCCACGCCGGAAAGCCGCAAGCCGCGGGCGGCTATAATCTCCCGGATCTTCGCCACATCCCCGATGAGGACAGGCTCTGCGATCCCATCCAGAAAGGCCTTCTCGATGGCCTCCAAAGTATGCTCATCGTGAGCGGAAACCACCGCCACCCGCTTCTTTTCACTCCCTTTTTGTACCTTTTCTATCAATTCATTAAAATTACGTATCATAGTAAACTCCCTTTAAACCGTTTTCTCTCTGACCCTTCGCATTACCGTCTCTCGCCTACAGCTTCGTCTTGCCGTTCAGTTCCTTTCCCAATAAGCTGTGGCTTCTTCCATAGCTGAAATAGATAATCAGTCCTAAGGCTGACCAACAGACGAATGCGATCCATGTAATATGGGCCAGCTGGAGTGCCAGGAAGCCGCAGATCACGATGGCCAGGATCGGAACCAGGGGAACCAGCGGAACCTTGAAGGCTCTGGGCGTGTCAGGATGGCTCTTTCTCAGCTTTATTACCGCGATGGAAACCATGATAAACGCGGCGATCGTTCCCATATTCACCAGCTCCGCTATGATTCCGATGGGCAGGAAACCGGCGATGAGGCATCCAAGTATCCATACCAGAGCGGTAGCCGTGGTCGGAGTAGAGGCCTTTGCGCTGATCCTGGAAAATCTGGTGGGGAGCAAGCCGTCCCGGCTTATGGCATAGGCGGTCCGGGTGCTGCTGTACATGGTCACCAGCACGCCTGAGGTCAATCCGGCCACCGCTCCTACGGAGACGAGAGCGGACCCCCAGTTCACCCCTACCTTAACCAGAGCGTAGGCAACAGGCGCCGCCACATCGTGAAACTCCGTATAGTGAACCATGCCCGTCAGAATCAGGGTAACGGCGATATACAGGACGGTGACCGCGACCAGGGACCCGATGATTCCTCTCGGAAGGTCCTTTGCCGGATTCTTTACCTCCTCCGCAGTATTGGCGATGGCGTCAAAGCCGAGGTACGCGAAAAATACGATGGCGGCGCCTGAAAATACGCCATTCCACCCAAAGGGCATAAACGGGGTGAAGTTCGCCACATTCACATGCTTGATCCCAAGGACGATAAACAGGAGTATGATGCCAATCTTCACTACGACAAGAACATTGTTCACCCTTGCGCTTTCCTTCGCTCCGATCAGCAGCAGTCCGGCAATGATGGAAATGATAACGACTGCCGGAAGGTTGATGAGGCCCCCTGAGAAGGGACCGGCTGTCAGAATCGAAGGGAGATGAATGCCGATCACCGACATCAGGTTCGTGATATATGCGCCCCAGCCCGTCGCGATGGCCGACATAGCCACGATATATTCAAGGGTCAGGCACCAGCCTACAAACCAGCCAAAGACTTCCCCAAGCCCCACATAACAGAAGGTGTAAGAGCTGCCCGACGCGGGGATCATGGCCGCCAGCTCTGCGTAGCACAACGCTGCGCACGCACAGGCGAAGCCTGCGATAATAAAAGAGATGATCAGTGCGGGTCCCGCATAGTCAGCGGCGGCAACGCCCGTGATTACAAAGATACCTGTTCCCACGATTACGCCGATTCCCAGCATAATCAGTTCAAAGGCGCCGTATACCCTCTTTAGACTCGGACCGTCCTTCTTTTCGTTCAGGATACGTTCCATCGGCATCTTTCTGAAAATATCTGACATATAATTTCCTCCCTCAATTAGCGTATTTCGATTACAAATTATAGCCTGCCTGAAATGCTTTTCGATTGATTTCTTCAAATCCCGGTTTTACATTTTTCTCTATTACCTTTTCCCAATCGATGCCCGGAAGATTCATCGCCTTTACCAGAGCGCCGAACAGGACGATATTCATCGTCTTTGTATTGCCGACCTGGGCTGCGACATCTCCGGCCTTAAAAACGAAAATATCCGCTTTCGAAGCCAGTTCTTCCAGGATCCCCTCGGGATATTTGGCATTTCCCTGCTGAATCGGTACGGAAGGGATCTCAAAGTCATTTATGACCATCTTACCTCCTTCCTTCAGATATTCGATCCACCTGAGCGCCTCCATCTTTTCAAACGCTACGATGACATCAGCCTCTCCTTTTCCGATGATGGGAGAATAGACCGCTTCTCCGAAGCGAATCTGTGTGCTCACATTTCCGCCCCTCTGGGACATCCCATGGATCTCCGACATCTTCACATCGTATCCCGCCTGAGTCAAACCTTCTGATAAAATCTTGCTGGCCAGGATCGTTCCCTGTCCTCCAACGCCCACAAGAAGAATATTTTTTACATCGCTCATCTATTTCACCTCCATGAGCACCTATCCACATTTTCGAAGGAAATGTTTGGAAGGTGCCATACAGAAATTGCCCAGCTTTAGCTGGCTTGCAATTTTTCAGTTGATCGCATCGAAAGGACATACCTGTCTGCAAACGTTGCAGCCGGTACACGCGTCCGGATTGATCGTGATTTGATCTCCGGCAAAGATCGCCGGACAGCCCGTCTTGACACAGGATTTGCACTTCCTGCATTTCTCCTGATCTATCTCACAGTGTTTCGGGCTGAGGTCGAACTCCGACCTGTCCTGATCACTGAATTTCTTGAGAATGCAGGGCCATTTCGTAATGACCACCGTCGGCTCATCCTTGGCAAGGGCTTCTGTAAGGACGTCCTCCATCTCCTTTAGGTGGAGCGGATTGACGGTGTATATATTTTCTTCCTTCATGCCGATGGCCTTGCAGAGCATTGGGATATCCACTTCTGTGGTCGGCTCTCCCATGAGGGTAAACCCGGTCCCGGGGTTCTGCTGATGGCCCGTCATGCCGGTGATACGGTTATCCAATATGACGGAAACGCTGTTTCCCTTGTTGTAGACCACATCGATCAAGCTGTTGATGCCGGTGTGGAAAAAGGTCGAGTCCCCGATGACGGAAACCACCTTCAGGTCTGAGCCGCCCTTTTTCAGCGCCATAGCAGCGCCATGGCCGGAGCTGATGCTGGCGCCCATGCAGATACAGGTATCCATCGCGTTGAGCGGCGCCGCGGAGCCCAGTGTATAACAGCCGATATCACCAGTGATGATGATATTCTTTTTCTTCTTCAGCGCATAGAAGAAGCCTCGGTGGGGGCAGCCCGCACAGAGTGCCGGCGGTCTTACCACAGCTTCCTTTTCCGACGTCAGAGTTTCCGCGGACGTGCCGAAAACGGCCTGGCGGACGATATCGGTATTCAGTTCGTCCATCTCCGGGATGATCTCTTTGCCGATGCACTCGATTCCGGCCATCTTCAGGTGATTTTCCATATAGGGGTCCATCTCCTCGACGACGTAGAGCTTTTTCACCTTCGAGGCGAATTCCTTCACCTTTTCCATAGGCATCGGGAAAGTCATTCCCAGCTTCAGATAGGATGCGTCATCCCCGAAAACCTCTCTTGCATACTGGTAGGCAATGCCGGCGCTGATGACGCCGATCTCGGAGCCGTTATATTCCGCCTTATTTATCGGGGCGGTGTTGGAATACTCCTCCATCCGCTTCAGGCGGCCCACGAGCTGCCTTCTCATCACCTTGCCGTTGCCCGGAGTCGCGACGTATTTCGCAATTTTCTTTTCATAGGGAATCAGAGGTTTTTCAACCCGATCCGAAAGCTCCACAAGGCTCTTGCTGTGGCAGACTCTGGTGGTCATCCGCAGCATTACCGGCGTGTCAAACTGCTCGCTTAGTTCCAGGCCGAGCTTCATAAAGTCCTTTGCCTCCTGGCTGTCGGAGGGTTCCAGCATCAGCACCCGGGCCGCGGTTGCGTAATTTCTGTTGTCCTGCTCGTTCTGTGAGCTGTGCATGCCGGGATCGTCCGCAGAGACCAGCACACAGCCTCCGGTGACGCCGGTATAGGCCACGGTAAACAGCGGGTCTGCGGCAACGTTGACGCCAACGTGCTTCATGGCTGCCATGGAACGGGCTCCGGCAATGGATGCCCCGATGGCGGCTTCCAGCGCCACCTTTTCGTTGGGGGCCCACTCGCAATAGATATCATCCTTATACTGCACGATATTTTCAAGGATCTCCGTGCTCGGAGTTCCCGGATAGGCAGAAGCAAAGGTCAATCCTGCCTCGTAGGCGCCGCGGGCTACGGCTTCATTACCTGTCATTAATTGCNNTTTCCTCCATCGGTCCTTCATTTCTTCAGTTCTTATGTCCGCCGGAACGGATCAGCTCCGCCTTTTTCCGGTATTTATTCTCGTTCTCTTTGTCATTGCTCTCAGCGTAGATCTTGGCAAGCTCCTCCATGGACTCCAAATGGGTAGGGTTGATCCCCAGCACCCGTTTGAAGCTGTTGACCGCGTCCGGCTTTTTTCCGGTCCTTTCATAAGCGACGCCGAGGTAGTAGGACATGGGCCACCAATCCTTGAATTTTGTGCCCATAAACGGCTCAAGGATATCGATCCCGAGCTCATGTCTGCCGGACAGCACCGCATTGCAGCCCTCCTCGATCCTCACCGGATCCGCCAACTGCTGCAGCCTGCCCTTGATCTCCTTCGTATCCTTCGCATTGGAGGATCTCTTCAGAAACTGTTCCCAGGCCAGCTTTGCCTTGATGTAAAGTCCCATATTCAAATAGGCATATCCCAGAAAATAATGGGCCTGAGCGAANNCGGATAAACCTCTGTGATCATTTCAAAGTACTCTATCGACTCCGCCTTAAACCTGCCGACATACTCTTCGTTGTTGCTGGAAAGATAGAGCTCCCGGCAGACTCTCGCGTAGCTGTACATCGCGTGAAGATTGGTGGGAAAAACGCAGAGCGCGGCTCTCAGATGGATCGCGGCGGCTTCGTATTCCTTTTTTTCCGCTTCGTCTCTTCCTTCCTTTACCAGGGCCATGCTGGTCCGCTTATCACCGAATCCCTTCATGAATTTAAGGTAATTATCCATGTGCTCGAACTTCAGATCGATTCCCATGATCCAGGCGATATTCTCCATGATGTGCTGCATTTTCAGCCCTTCTCCGCCCTTGAACGCTTCCAGGTCCTCTTTTCTGAGTGGAATAGGAACGCCCTTCATAAACTCAATGTGCCCCTTTTGCATAAAAGCGTCGCTGAACTCATCAAATACAAAACTCTTCGTATATTTTTTGAAGTATTTGCCGACTCTGTCCGGACGGTTTCTGATATCATATTCTTCCGGGGCTCTTGCGGGAAGCTCGGGTTTCGCCTCTTTTTTCTTCAGTAATTGCACCATGTTTTCACCTATAGGATTTCCCATCCCTTTCTCTCAAATTTTTTGACTACATCGGGATTCAAAGCGTCTTTCATATCCAGACTGAGCATCTCTTTGATCCTGTCTTTTATATCGGGGATAAATCTTTCTTTCCAACCCGCGTACATCAGAAATATGCGGTACAGATCTTCCTTTTTGTGGGACTTGTGCTGAAAACCTTTTAAATAGTAATAGTCGGCCAGCTCCTCATAGAAGTCGAAGGGCGTTTCCGCCAGGTTCTCCGCGGCATACCCAATGGTTCTCTGGAAGCCGCCGCGGTTATAATATAATTCCAGGAGATTTTCAATCTTCTTCAGCCGAACCAGGGTCAAGGCGGACATGTACTTGTTGGAAATGACCTCGTAAGGCGCCTGAGCCCTGTATATGTACCCGTGTTCCTCCGCCTGCTCCCTGAGAGGCGTCCCCTTGATCAGCTTGAGAAAGCCCAGCTGGAGTGCGTGTCCCTTCAGGGAATACACGTCGTTAAAGGACTTTCGGAAGGACTGGTAATCCTCGTGGGGAAGCCCCGCAATCAAGTCCAGATGGATATGAATATTGCCCATTTCCACGAGGCGCCTTACATTCTCCGCAAGCTTCGGAAAGTCAGATTTCCGGTTGCAGGCAGCAAGGGCTTTCTCGTTGGTGGTCTGCACTCCGATTTCGAACTGAAACAGGCCGGGCCGGGCCGTTTCGAGAAGCCGGAGCAGCTCCCCGTCGATGATATCTCCGCAGAGTTCGAAATGAAAATTTGTCGTTCCGTTGTCGCTTGATATGAGATACTTCATGATCTCATAGCTTCGCCTTTTATCCCAGTTGAAGGTTCTGTCGATAAACTTTACCTGCTTAACCCTTTTATAGATAAAGTAGCTCAAGTCCGATCTCACCCTCTCCATGGAAAGGGCCCGCATCTTCCGTTCAAGGGAGGAAAGGCAGTAACTGCATTGAAACGGGCCGCCTCTGGACGATTCATAGTACATGATCTTGTCCTCCTCGCACACCAGGCTCAGGTACGGAAAAGGAATCGATTCAAACTGCAGAGGCGGAGCGGCCGGATTTACATAGATCTTTCCCTCCAGCCGGTAGGTCAGCCCCGGGATCTTTTCATATTCCCGCGTCTCGGAAAGAAACATCTCAGCCCACTGGGAAAAGGCGGCTTCTCCTTCGCCGGAAATGAGAAAATCGATAAACTTATGCTGGCTCATAAAGGCGGCTGCGTTAAAGCTTACCTCGGGACCTCCCAGAAGTATTTTGACCTCAGGTCTCGCCTTTTTCAGGTTCTCCGCCAGATAAAGCGTCCTGTCCACATTCCAGATATAGCAGGAGAAGCAGACGGCGTCGTAACTTTTTCGCATCAGCTCCGTAAAAATATAGTCTTCTTCATTGTTGATGGTAAACTCCTGAATATCGATGAAATTCCTGCTCTTCTCGGCGCTTGCGTAAAGATACTTCAATCCCAGGTTGGAATGTACATATTTGGAATTCAGCGTTGTGAGTAAAATTTTCATAACTGGTCACCCTGATGCGCGGGCAAATTTAACAAGCTTTACAGCATGCGGAACCGCTCATCCTTCAGCATGTCGGTATTTCCCATCGCTTCCTTCAGCAGCTTGAGCATCTCTTCTTTATCCCGGGGCAGGTCGCCCTTCAGGGATACGTAATTGGAAGCATGGTTGCTGCGGAAGACGCAGGTCTTTGACACATTGGTGTTTTCAAGAAGCAGCTCCGTCTCCCTGAGTACCT
>DLFX01000267.1 GCA_002482405.1 Firmicutes bacterium UBA7709
TTACGCCTATTGGGAACAACAGTGGGATTCCGAAGGATTCTTAAAGTACGTGGATAAAGTTTCAAATCTCGGATTTGACGTGCTGGAAATCAACGGAACTCCGCTCCCGGAGTATTCGCAAAGCGATATCAGAGCACTGAAAGCCGCTGCCGACGCCGCGGGACTTGAAATCACCACGGGTTACGGTCCTNNCGGCCCTTGAGTGGTATAAAAGGTTGTTTCACGTCATGGAACAGCTTGACAGCCGGCTGCTTGGCGGAGCGCTCTACTCCCATTGGCCCATCGATTACAGCAAGGGCGTCGACAAAGAGGAGGACTGGAAGAGAAGCGTTGAAGGAATGCGGATTCTGGGACCCGCGGCGCGGGAGCACGGCATTACACTGGGAATGGAGGTTCTGAACCGCTTTGAAAATCATATCCTCAACACGGCGGAAGAAGGCGTCCGGTTCGTAAGGGAAGCCGGGCAGGATAATGTGAAGGTCATGCTGGACACGTTCCATATGAATATTGAAGAGGACAGCTTGGGTGGCGCCATCCTTGCCGCCGGCCCGTATCTCGGTCATTTTCACGTAGGAGAATGCAACAGAAAGCTGCCGGGGAACGGACGCATTCCATGGAAAGAAGTCATGGACGCGCTTCGGGAAGCCAATTATCAGGGCTGTGTCACCATGGAGCCCTTTGTAAGAATGGGCGGCCGTGTCGGGGAAGACATTAAGGTATGGCGTGACTTGAGCGGCAACGCAACTGAGGCGGAGTTGGATGAAGCAGCAGGAAAGTCGCTGATCTATCTGAAAAGTTTATAGTGGCATTTAAAAAGGAGGTCGTATCGACCTCCCTTTTTTAAAAACTGAATGACCGAGCAGCCCCACTTTTTGAAAGCTGAACGGCCGTAGCAGCCCCTCTTTTGGAAAGCTGAACGCCGCGTCGGCCGGGATCAGGACAGGATGATATCCACCAGCATTTCCCTTGAAAGGTTGTTATAATAGTAACCGACGTCGATGCTCTCGAGAGCCTGCAAAAGCGCGTCCTCTCTGAGAGGGCATCCCATCAGCGCTTTTTCCACGTCGCCGGATTCATCCGCGCCGAAATAGTCCCCATATGTCGCAAAGCTGGTGATCACGCCATTTTCTACGTCCATATGGATTTGAATCTTTCCGCATTGGTCCACTCTCTTTTCCTTATGGATGCTGCATTTTGGAGAATAGCCGTAATTCCATTCCCAGGTGTCGTATCGCTGGTCGCGGAGACGGTTGATTGCCGCAAGGTCGGCTTGAGTAAGCTGATACTGATCGGTCATTGTTCCAAGGATGTTGTGCTTCAAGGCTTCCCGGAACCGATCCAGGCTCAGGTCCTCCTTTAAATATTCTTTTATGTTGGTTACGCGGCTGCGCACTGATTTGATCCCTTTGGATTCAATCTTGTCGGGTGATACGTTGAGTGACTTTGCGATGATGGAAAGATCAGAATCAAAGAGGAGCGTGCCGTGATGCATGATTCGGCCTTGTTTGATGTACTGCGAATTCCCGGAAAACTTCCTGCCGTCGATGGTAATATCGTTTCGGCCGCTGACCTCTGCGTCGATCCCTATTTCGGCCAGGGCGTTTACGATCATATCGCAGAACATGGCCAGGTTTATTTTTTTCTCATCTCCGGCGTCGGTGATGAAGGTGAAGTTGAGATTTCCAAGGTCGTGATATACCGCGCCCCCTCCGGAAAGCCGGCGCGCCACGCGGATCCCATGCTCCTTCACATACGCGGCATTGATTTCTTCTATCGTATTCTGGTGCTTGCCGATGATGATGGCGTTGTCGTTCTGCCAGAGCATAAAATATTCATTGCTGCGCGGCAGCTCATCAAATACATACTGCTCCAGCGCCAGGTTAAAATAAGGGTCCGTGCTTGGACTTTCCAGGTAAATCATGCTCATTTGTAGTTATCTCC
Organism: Firmicutes bacterium UBA7709; assembly: GCA_002482405.1. Next base: position 1,942 of record DLFX01000267.1, read on the forward strand.
TTGCATTTTAGTAAAAAGTTTTTATTGCCAACAGTCCGTCATAAAAGCGATTCAAACTCTTTCTTTGACTTTTTGTCCAATATTCCGCCTGATAGCGCCTCGAGAATAAAGCCCTCTATTTCGGATGATTGAAGTTCTTTTTTCATTATGAGCAGCGCATTCAGTATGTCGAGCAATATGGATTTGCGCATTGTTTCCTTAACCGCCATAAGGTCAAAGGAAACAAGCTTGCCGGCGATCTTCTCATTTAATTTTGGATTATACGGCGCTATTTTACCCAGCGACTGAATGCACTGATGAACCGTTACGGGTTAGTGTTTTTGATGCTTCTTGAATATTGCCTTTCTCGATGGACATGATATCATCTGTCGTAATCATTCTCATTCCTCCGAACATCCAATCTTGCACTCTAAAATTCGCCGTACCTTAAATTGAATAATAACATATTATCATAAATAATAAAAATATCCAATGCGCTGTCTGGGAGATAATTGCGCCTCCGGGCGGCGTTATCTGGGATGTCAGGCATAATGCCGTTATCGGCAGATAGTCGGCAAAACAATTTATGATTTATTGAGTTCTTGCCAATAGCATGATAAGATGAAAATATCCATCCGAAGAGAAAAAAGAAAGAAAATGGAGGGAATAAGATGTTGGAAAGAGATCAGTTTGCGAAAGATAGCGGGGCCTGGTGCGGTTTAAACAAACCGGACATGTCAGAGAAAGAGGCGGACTTGGTTGTTTTCGGAATCCCTTTCGACAAGGGAGTCAGCTACCGTGCAGGGGCTTCGAAAGGACCTTCCGTGCTAAGAGAAAACACATTTTGCTCCACGCCATATACCGAGCAGTTTGAAAGCTTTGTGGGCTTAAATGTATATGATGCGGGAGATTTTAAAGGGGATGACCGGGACAAGTTATTTGAAGAGGTCACTGCGTATGTCTGCGATCTGGTAAAGAATAA
>DLFX01000264.1:0-384 GCA_002482405.1 Firmicutes bacterium UBA7709
ATGCGGTACTCGGTGTACTTCCATGGCTTTTCTTCCTCCGCCGCATAAAATCTGTCAAGAGCCTTTTCGTACCATTTCGAGGCTCCCTCTGCGTCAGTCTCGCAACCGAGTCCGTCAGCGCACATTCTGCCAAGGTCGTACATGCTAAGGGGGTTTCCCCTTGCCGCCTCGAATAGAAACAGAACACGGGCTTCTTTAAAATCCTGTGGAATTCCACCATCCTCATCGCCAAATAGATATTGCTTTGCCAGTAAATATTCCTCCGTCCACCAGGAGTCAGAGGACCTACGCCGGGACGCCTGTTTTCTGAAATCATCCATCGGATCGGGGGCCTCACCTTCCGGTTCCAATCGATTTTCTGGCTCCGGTTCATCTGACGGCTCC
>DLFX01000264.1:420-2098 GCA_002482405.1 Firmicutes bacterium UBA7709
GCTTCCTGAATGACCATGTTGCGGACCTGCTTGAAATCCTCACATCGGGAGAGTGGAAGGAGAGCGGTCGATGTCTCGGTATAGACTTCCTCGATCCTACCCCTGCATTCCCACCAAAGTCGGTAAGCTTCGGCTATCCTGCTGTCCCTTGCCAGCTCGTCCACGATCTCATCCACCACATTTTTCAGCTCGGGCCGAAGATAGCCGTACTGCTTTTTGCCGGAGACGTCACGAAGCTGGTCAGCAAGGCAGGAGATGAGCTGTTCCAGCCGGTCGCTCTGCAAAACGCCGTTCTTCATCTGCCATATCAGTTCCCGCATTGCCTCGGCGGCCTGTTCTTTCAGCTCATCCCGCCGCTGAGCCTTTGCCGCATAGAGCGGAATAAGCTCCTGTCTGAAAATCTCCTGTGCCAGTGAAGACTTCATCTTTCGGATACCCTGTTTTGTAAGATAGCCCTCGCCGGGGTCAGTGCTGTAGCAGATCATATGAATATGAGGGTGGTGGGATTCGTTGTGAAAGGCAGCATACCATTTCAGATGATCGGGGTGAATTTTCAGGTTCTCGGCAAGTTCCGGCGCCTTGGAGGAAAGCAGAGACTTCCATGTGTGGGCATTGTCAAAGCCTATCCGGGCGGCGTCCTCTCTGCGAAGGGAAACGATCGGTGTCCATACGTTCCCGGTATGTGTCGATACTTCCTCCGCCACTTGGAAAAGGACGAGAGGGTCATCCCCTCCGGTGAACAGGCCATGTGTATCAATCTTTTCGACGCGCGGACGGTTAGCAATATAATTCAGATATTTTTCACGGTCGCCAATCTTATCAAGGTTTTGCTCTAGTGCGATGGTGATGAGTTCCGAAGCGTTTTCCCGATTAGGCTGGGCGAGATAGTCCTCATATTCAAACAGATCCTTGGTGTCGGGAAATTCCTGAAGGATTTGAGTGATCAATTTCTGTTGTTTCTTCGTGGAATGCCAGAGCTCATGTCCACTCTTGATCTTCTCCACGCCCTCCCGTGTGGCGATGTATTTGACGAGGTGGTTAAGGTGAGCGGCGGTCTTTTCACTGCCGCCCTTGAGGTAGGGACACTTGAGAATGATACGCGCCATTATTCTTCGTCATCGGGGCCGCTCTGGAATGCCACCGCGTCATCCAGCCGTATTTTTCCTCTGGTTCTTTTCACCTCGGCAACGCAGCGTCCGCGCAGTCTGCTCAGCTCCTCGTCCGTGATGTGAAGTGTAGTTGCCAGCAAATGCATCATCATGCTGATCTCCACCGAGAGCCGAAAGAGATTTCCCGCCACCCGGTCTTCCGTTTTCCGTAAGGTCCCCTGAATGGACGAGAGCAAGGCTTTGGACAGATAGGAGGATGTGTCCTCGGTTCCAAGGTATCCCATGTAGAAGCAAAGGGCCTTCTCGACAAACTCACTGCGGCTTTTGCAGTTGTCCTTTTCAAGCCATCCGTCCATCCGGTCCATCGTCTCGGGATAGAGCCAGATGGCGGTTCTTTCCTTGTTGTTTTTCACTTAGATTCCTCCATTTCGCAGACGGCCACCTGTCATGTGACCGTTCAAAAGCCTATGGTCGTTTGGACTTCTTGGGATTCCGACCACCCTGGCCGTACCAAAACCCGAATCCGACCACCTGAGCCGAAAGCTCAAAAACGCCCAGCACTGCTGGGC
>DLFX01000264.1:2134-5852 GCA_002482405.1 Firmicutes bacterium UBA7709
ACATCCCCGACTGTCTGCCTGTCTCGTCTGCCTTTGCCGCTTTTCTAAAGTCCCGACACGGTGATTCCTGCCGGCTTGGGGTATTCGCCACCCTGGCCGGCAAAGCGGCACACAGGGGCAACACGGGGCAACGGCGGGGATCTTGATTCTCAACCTTGCCCCAGCTTCATGGCCGGAACGGACTCGGCATATTTCTCGATATCCAGCACGTCATCAAGGTCTGACAATCTGCTGTCCATTNNCTGTGAAGTCGCCTGTAGCCGTCAGCGATGCTGTAATTTCCGCACGGATTTCCGCTTGAATTTCTGTCGGGAGTTCTGTTACATAGATTGTGACGTTTCTCATTACTGCGCCTCCTTTTCTCCTTATAAAACTCAAATGTGCCCCTATCGCTCCATGCTCATGGCGGATGCTTCGGTGATCTGCCTGCCGTCAAGGTGATCCAGAAAGATCCTCCATGTGTCATCGTAGCTACGGTACCCCTTGCGGTAGGCATGATAAGCGGCAGTGGTCACATGCTTGAGCTGGAAGCTTGCCCAGCCTTCCGTNNTTCCGGATGGCGGGCGGTATGGAACATACCGCTGTCGAGATCAATGTCGCAGAGTCCAGTAATGTTATGGCTTCCCTCAATGCATTCTCTTACCAGATCGTTGTATCGTTCCTCGCTGATCAGCGTCCCGTCACGCAGAAAGTAATCTGCAAAGGCGCCGGGCTGAGGGTCCATCTCCTGCCGCAGATAACGCCGGGCTTGGTTTGCCGCCTGCATGAAATTGAAGGCGTGGTTACATTCGAGACAGACAGTGGAGCCCTTTTCCGTGATGAAACAGAAAATCGGTGGAGCTCCGCTTCACGTTGCTCCGCCGCAAGGCGCTCGCTTTCTATCTGATTATTGATGTCCACGCGCTCCTGTTCGGGCACCGTCTGACGATAAAGATCAATGAGCCGTGCCTGCATCACTGTTTCGATATTCGTACCTCTCTCCGTCAGGATACGCTCCAGTGTGTCGTACTGATGCCCGTTTATCCACAGTTTTATTGATGTGTCTCCCATATAAATCCTCCTCATGGCATTTGGCTTCAGTCAAAAGCAGACCGTACCAAAGCTTCTATTTTACCTGGCGCGGCTGGGCGTTCCCAGCTTCGACACTTTCCGTTTCCCCGATGTAATCCCGGACATTGACAGGCACATATTTCTCATACAGTTTATTCAATTGTTCCGCCAGCTCCTGCTCAAGGGAGACACCTTTCCGGCTCATATACAGCTTGATTGCTTTAAGCTTTGCAGCATCAAAGCTGACGGTCACGGTATCCTGCTTCATTTTTTTACCCCCTTATATGCTCATAACTATCCCCTGACATTCCTCCGCAGGTCCCAAAATTTCACGGACTTTTTCGGCATAAAACTCAAAGGTCGACAGATACCCCTCCGCATTCCCATGCCGTCTCATCGTCAGAAGATCGTCGGAAATGATGGCATATTCCAGGCAGGAAGCGCAGCCGAGTATACTTTTAAGACTGAGCTTTTCCGCTGCCTTTTGTGGAATTCTGTCTTTACTTTCCCACAGATACAAATAATTTTCATCCTCAAGATACAGGGCGAGAGCCTTCTTAGCCCCCGCCCTGATTGAGTCTGCATTTGCCATATAGTCGTCTGGAACCTCTGGTGGCGTATCCCGATGATATATTTCCGGGTAGTCGTCCACATCGTATTCCTCTTTGATTTTCATTTTGTAAACCAGGATATGTCTGCGGATGAGGTTTAAGTNNTTAAGTTAAACCCATCATACCAAAAGGGATCCGAGCCTCCATTTACATAACAATCCTCCCACCGCTTAAAACTATTTTCCAGATCATAGACTGGGTCCTTTGACAGCTTCTCCTTATTTCTTTTTACATGCTCATGGACATTCCCTGGTTGTTTTCTTCCGCTGGCTCCCCCGTCTGTACTTCTTTTAAAGGGGAGGCATCGCCCTGACTCTGCTCCCGTGACTGACGGCGATCTTCCCGTCTCTTTACGGGAGTGCTTCCCTGACCAGTCGCCTCCGCTTGCCTCGTTCCGAGTTTGCTGCCCTGCTGCTGCTCCGGGGTATCATTCCTGTTCAGATACCTTCTCATCGCGGTAGGAACATATTTCTCATACAGTTCATTTAGATGATCCTGCATAGCAGATTCGATTGTGACTTTCTTTTCTTCCATAAAATAAGTCATCGCTTCCAGTTTCTTTTCGTCATAAGCAACGTTGATTTGAAGTTCTTTCTTGTTTTCCTTTTCTTTTTCCATTTTCATTTCCTCCTTGATCTTTTATAATCCACCACATGTTGCGGCAGTTTATTCCGAGCAGGATTGCTCTAACTCCTGACTTGGTTCTGTCTCTCCCGCCACCCACATCGCATACTCTTCTATGGAGCAGTATCCGGCGAGCATATATGAAAATTCCTCAAGGCGAGATGCCTTAACTCCGGTAACTTCCATCTGCAAACCGTATGGACCAGCATAGATTTGCTTGACCTTTGCATCAAGAATGTCTACCCAGGCAGTCCTCCCGGATTTGGTGAGAGTGGTGTCCGACAGCTCAACAATGGTGGCAGGAAGCTGATCGATCTCATCATGGATCAGGTGAAGATCCTTCCATTCGCAGGCAAGCAAATCTCCAAGCCTCGGTAGGCTGCTTTTTTCCACCCTGCGGTTCTGCTGCTGTGAAACCTCCAGATGAAAGACCGTCTCCAACGCTTCCAGCTCGGAAATCTCCGGCCGTTCCAGAAGCATTTCGTGAACGGCAGTTAAAATAGCATCGTTGAATTCCAGATTAATACCTGTCTCTTCACTGATTGTTTCATAAGGAACGGTATATTCCGTCTGTCCTGATTCCATGACGGTTTGAATGATATGCTCCACACACTCCGCCAGCTTTTTACATAGGGATCTTAATGCCAGATACTCTGGCTGAGTCGGTTTGTCCTGATTCGTCTCAATCATGGCGCTATCCTCCTTCTTCTTTTCTGTTGTTTTTATACGTGTTGTCATAATACTCTACTATTCTTTCAACCTTTTTTACGGGAGATAGTTTCTCGGATTCTGCTTTTCTCCGTAGATCCGCACCTCAAAATGCAGGTGAGGTCCAGTGGATCTGCCGGTGGAGCCAACCTCGGCAATGATCGTTCCCGCATCCACTTTCTGCCCCTCGGTGACGAAAAGTTTGGAGCAATGAGCATACAGGGTTACGAAGCCGCCGCCGTGATCGATCATCACATGATAACCGTAGCCGCTTGTGGAATAGCGCACAACATAAACGGTACCGGGAAGCGCCGCACGGACAGGAGTCCCCTTGGGGGCGCCAAGGTCGATTCCTCCGTGCCCCGCACCCTTTCCGGTGAACGGATCTTTTCGGTAGCCGAACTCGGAAGTCACTAAGCTTTTACANNGCGGAGAACAGAAACCGTCCACGCCGATGAACGGCGCAGAGGAAAGGGGCAAGCTGTTTGACCATTGGTCAAACTCATCACCGTAGGTGGGAGCCGGTTTGCCGTAAAGCACACGGTAATAGATTTCCGAGGCATTGGCTTGATTCTCAGCCGTAATTGTCATTCCCATCGCTGAAGTAATATTTGCGTATACCACGGGCAGTTCCCTGATGGGAACCGCCATGGTGTAGGTTTCTTCGCTGGTCGTGCCGTCATTGTTCGTTATGGTGCGGGAGCGTTCTTCATAGGCAACGAAGC
>DLFX01000264.1:5877-7606 GCA_002482405.1 Firmicutes bacterium UBA7709
TCAAGGCTGTCGCCGTCCTCCATTTCCACATTTAATGCCGCAATGGAGCCGTCCAGCATAGTGAAGCTGCTCCGCATATCTTCAATATAGCCGCGATAGCTTTCGGGGACACTTCCCGAAACGACGCCGCCGTTAAAGCATAAATCTACCGCCGAGTTGTTATGATCAGCGGTTCCTGAAAGCAGGCCACAGATAAGGACTATGATTAAAATGAGGGGCGACATTACAGCGGCGATGATCCAGCCGATGGTTTTTCGGATGCGTTCATCCGATAGAGCTGTTGCCGCCGCCTTGACCGCCAGCCCGATTGTTGCGGGGTCAGCCATTGTTGTTCACCTTCTTCCTTTTATCTCCCTCCCGCCTTACCGAACAGCTTCTCCTTATATGCCGGAGCATGGACCGCAAGGTTATATCGCTCGTTTCCGCACTTATACAGACACACGCCGCGCTGTGGAAAACGGATAAGGTTATATTCCGATTCTTCAAGTTGAAGGCTGTCGATATAAAACTGCTTGTCGATGTTGCCCGCGTTAAAAAGAAACGCATGGGTTGGAATTGAAAACAAGGGCTTGGTCAGTTCGCGGATGCCTTCGATGTTGAAATCCTCAAGGTTCTGCGAGGAAAGAATCACGGAGGATTCTTTTTTTCGGACACGCTTCATAAAGTTTCTGATGTATTCAATGGCTGTCAGGTTTGAGAGGAATAGATAGAGCTCGTCGATGGAAGCGGCTGTGTTGCCTTCTGTCAGCAGCTTGTCCGACATGAAGGAAAGCACGTTGAACAGCAAGGCGTTTTTAACATTCCGGCTGGCCTGCAACAAACCTTTGACACCGAACACGATAAATCGGTCGGAGGTCACGTTGGTGCGGCCATTGAAGAATTTGCTCTCGGCGCCCTGACACATGGAGTGGAGCCCCAGCAGGATTTCCTGTAAAAGCTCTGCTGTGTAGAGTTGATATTTCGCAGTGTCGTAGCTCTTGTACTCATCCTCGATCAGAGTGTACAGATCGGAAAGAATGGGATACGAATCGGCGGTCAGCCTGCTGAAATTGGTTTGGTCACTGATGCCCCATTTTTCATAAAGCTTTCCAAGCATGATTTCGATCACGTCAATGTGGCGGTCGCAAAAATCCTTGTAGCATCTGAAAAAGTCCTTGAGAAAGGAGATGTGCTGGCTGAGCTTCGTGCGCTGACGGAAGGTCTGAGGCGCGTCTTCGTCGCCGGGGTCTCCCCCTTCGTCCCATGTTTTTGCTTCCAGGGGATTGATCATATACTGTCCGCTCATCAAATCAACGAAGCAGCCGAGGTTTTCAGCAAGCTCGACATACTCATGTTCGGGATCGAGGCAGATTACGTTCTTGCCGGATTCAAGAATGTTGCAAAGGATCAGTTTGAGCAAATGGCTCTTGCCCTGGCCGCTGTTGCCGAGAATCAGGATATTCGCGTTGGTCTTGTCCTCATCCCGCTGGTCGAAGTCCGCGATGACATTGCTCCCGAATTTGTCCCGCCCAAGGTAGAAGCCGTGGGCGTCGGTCTTGCCGCTGTAATTAAAAGGATAGAGGTTGGCGACGGAGCTGGCCGGCAAAACCCGTTCAAATTGGCTGCCGAACACATTGTGTCCCGCCGGTCCCACCGTAAGAAAGCCCTCCCTCTGACGAAGCAGTAGGCGGTCCACGTTGAGCTTGCTCCGCACCAGTTCGGTCAGCACGTCGGTCTGGAGGAGCTTCAG
>DLFX01000386.1 GCA_002482405.1 Firmicutes bacterium UBA7709
TTATCCTCCGGATTCTGACTCGTGACCCGCTGGTTTCCCCTCACCTTGGAAAGGGCCTGCAGAAATCCGTCCTTCGTAATGTTGTGCTTCCTGAATATCCGGGAGGACGGCGTATTCTTTTCATCCAGCAGCGCCAGATATATGTGCTCCACGCTGACATACTCATCCTTGAAGTCCAACGCGATCTTTTCCGCGTTGATCAACAGCTGGTTCAGCCGCCTTGTGGTATACATGTTGTCGTTTCCGCCCTGAACCTTGGGAAGCTTCTCCATCTCCGACTGGAGCTCGCCGACGATTTCTCCCGTGCTGACGCCCATGAAGCTGACCAGCTTTGGAATCAAGCCGTCCTGCTGCATCATCAGCGCCAGATGCAGATGTTCTCCGTCCAGTTGCTGGTGACCTTCCTGAACTCCTATATTCTGACAGTCCATCACCGCGGACTGAGCATTTTGTGTAAACTTTTCAAAATTCATAGAATCACCCCTTTGTCATTTTCTATATATTTTATTATATACCACTTCTAAAAATAAATAAACAAAAAAATTAGCACTCTCATTGTAAGAGTGCTAATCCGTATTTTTTTAGTTCTTTGTCAAATGCTTCTCCATCTTTCTCAATTCCATCTTTTTCAATTCTTCGGCAAACACCCCTTCAGCCGATACCTTCTGCTAAAAGAAAATGCCCAAAATGCCGTTGTAAACGAACTGCACCGCCGGGGTCAGCACCTTTCCCGTAACGTTGAATACGATCAGCAAAAGCAGGATCAGGAAGCCGTTGTTATAAACCTTGTAAAACCATTCCTTTTCGTGCAAATTGAATATCTCCGTTATGATGCCGAAGCCGTCCAAAGGCGGAACCGGCAGTAAATTGAAGATCATCAGCACGATATTGATGGAAATGATGGCAAAGAGCATATCCAGAATGACGCTGCCCGGAGTGGTGCTCAGGAATTCGGACTGATACACGACCAGCAGCCGCAGGATCCCGGCAAAGGCGATGGCAAGAGCGAGGTTCATCGTTACCCCCGCCAGATCGACGATGAGACTGTCCCTTCTCCTGTGTTTGAAGTTCCTGTCGTCCACCATGACGGGTTTTCCCCATCCGAAGCCGATGAAGATCAGCGCAAGCAGTCCGAAGGGATCGATGTGGGCGGCGGGGCTGATGGTGACTCTGCCCTGGGATCTCGGGGTTCCGTCTCCCAGCCGGTCCGCGGCAAAGGCGTGGGCGAACTCATGGAAGGAAAGCCCGATGAGGATCGCGGGAAGAGTGATCAATATGTTCATGACCCAGCCCATGGGATCGGCATGCCTGTCTAAAAACGACTCCGCCGCGATCAGAACGATCAGCAGCAGCGCCAGCGGATTATTTCTAAAAAACCTTAACACTTATCCTCCTTATTTCAAACGCCTGGGAAAGGCGTAGGATCAATGCGATAACACAATATATTATATCCCGCCATTCAGCTTTTTGGCGTGGATATAGTTGATAAACTGCCTTGCGACTCTTCCGGAACGACCCTTCTGTCTGACGTCCCATTTAAGGGCTTCCTCTTCCAGGACAGCTTCGTCTATCTCCAGATGCTCCCGGACGGCAATTCCCTTTACGATGTTCAGAAAAGCGGCTTTATCCGGCGCGCTGAAATTGATGGACAGCCCGAAGCGGTCCGCCAAAGAAAGCCTTTCCTGCATCCCGTCGTTGCTGTGGACCTCGCCGCTGTCCCCCCTGTCCTTCCAGACTTCTTTTATGATATTCCGTCTGTTGGAAGTGACGTAAATCAATACGTTGGGAGGCTGGGCCTCGATTCCTCCGTCGATGACGGATTTAAAATGTTTATACCCGATTTCCGNNCTTTTCAAAAGAGAGATCGTCGATGAAGATGATGAATTTGCAGCCGCGGCCGGCGACTGATTCAATGATTTTATACAGCTGATCCACGTTGTTTTTGTTCAGGGATATGAGCTTCAGCTTGCTGTCCTTGAATTGGTTCAGCAGCGCTTTCACTGAGGATGATTTCCCGGTTCCCCGGTCGCCGTAGAGCAGAACGTTGTTGGCGGGATATCCCTTCAGAAAGAATTCCGTGTTTTCAATGAGAACTTCCTTTTGTCTTTCATATCCGATGATCTGATCAAAGGTGATCTTATCATAGTGTGTGACGCCAACCAGGGATTCATCCCAGATAAATGCCTGATAACGCTCAAAAACACCGCAGCCGTAATCCTGGTAATAACCCCCAAGCATCTCCGCCGTCTGACGGTTTGTTTCAGCTTCCAACGCCAGCCTCACCTTATCCCGGTATCCTGCAGGTGCTTTCGACCCCTCTTCCTGAGTCATGGAACAGACCGACACGCCATCGTCATGAAAAAGAGAACCGATGCGGTCCCACTCCAGGAAATACAGTTTTTTCAGCTCCTCTGCCTCCCTCGCCGCAATCGTCCGGAGATTTTCAACCAGCTTGCCCTTTTCACTCATGATGCTGAACCGGTTTTCGCTTTCAGCGATGAGCCTGCAGATGTAATTTTGCCAGTAGGTGCCTCTGATATCCAGATGATCCGTGGCTTCCAGCAGCTTTCGCTGGATCAGATAGTAATCCGCTTCCATATAGGAAATATATTCATGGTAATTAAATTCGTTGTAGATTTTTACCGCAGCGCTGACGATTTCATCCTGCCTTATATTATCATATAAAATAAGGCTTTCTAAGTTGATCTTACTCAAGCCTTTCTCCTTTCAGCACCAAACCCGCCTCAAATGCCGGATCTTGTCCCTAATTTTAATATTCTATCA
>DLFX01000068.1 GCA_002482405.1 Firmicutes bacterium UBA7709
ACCTTGTCGGCAAACTTGGTGAGGAACATGCCCTCTTCGATGGCGGCGTCTCCACTGCCGATGACCATGACGGTCTTTCCGGTATTTGCCGCGGCGTCGCAGGTGGCACAGAAGGAAATCCCCTTATCATAAAGGAACAGGTCTTCGTCCTTTGCTCCTGTCAGACGCGGTTTCCCGCCCGACGCGATGATTACGACCTTCGCCTCATAGTTCGTCCGGAAGGTTTCCACGACCTTCGTATCGCCGTTCAGCTGCACACCTTTCACGTCTGTGAGCTTGAAGTCCACGCCAAACTTTTTTGCCTGTTTATGGAACAGATCCATAAGACCCAGGCCTGTGGAGCCCTCCGGAAACCCGGGATAATTTTCTATTTCGTTGGTATAGGTTGCAAGGCCGCCCACCAGGGACTTTTCTATCAACAAGGTTTTTAGTCTGGCTCTGCCGCAGTAGATGCCGGCGGTCAGTCCCGCGGCGCCGCCTCCGATGATTACCACGTCATACTGTTCTACTTTCTTTTCCATTTTACTCCTTTCCAAGGATTTACATAAAGAATCTCGCTAATAATTTACTTCCGATAAAAGCTCCGACCAGCAGCGCACATGCGAACACCCATCCCGACAGGGAGAGGGAAGCGATTCCGCTGAACAGCGCTCCGATGTTGCAGCCGTAGGCCAGTCTTGCGCCGTAGCCCATCAACAATCCGCCCAGGATCGCGGCGACCACCTGTCTGACCGACTTGATCTTCTTGAACTTAAACTGAGAGGCCAGAAGAGCAGCCGTTAGGGCGCCGATAATGATACCAACGTTCTGAATCGAGCCCGGGTCGCCTAAAACTCCGGCTTTTAAGGTATTTTGCGCACCGGCGGAAGAGAAGTAGAACCATTTGTCTACGCTGCCGCCCAAGGCGTCAAAAATCCATGCTCCCCAATTTGCAAAAGTTCCCGAAACGCCCCAGGGGTTTCCTGAAGCAGCAAGAAGGGCTACTTGGAGAACGGAAAGCAACACCGCGCCGGTAACGTATGTAAACGGATTTTTAAAGATTGTCACATAGTACTGATTTTTTTCAAGCTTTTCCCAAAGTTTTTTCAATCCTGCGTCACCGCCTTTCTGGAGATGAAAATTCAATCCAGCCTCGCAGCCGGCAAATTTTCGAATGGTTATTTCGTCTTTTCAATTACGACTTCCCACTCTCCGTCGCCAACCTCGTCGATTTCGACATTATGACCCTGGGTCCTCGCCCATTCCGGCACGTTTTTCATGGCGCAGCTATGATCGATTTGAACGACCAGAACATCGCCGACCTCCATGGAATTCATCTTTTTCTCCGTCTTCATGAGGGGTACCGGACAAGCTTCGCCTAAACAATCTAATGTGTATTCTTTCATTTTCTTTATTCCTTTCCTGCGCTATGCGCCCATTTTCTTTTTCTGCCACAGGTCGGCGGCAACATAGAGACAACCGATGATCAACAGCTGTATGACCAAAGCCCCGATCCACCCGAAATAGTCGGGAAGAAAAATTTTAGGGCCATTCGAAATAAAATTGATTTTCCAGAAACCGAACTGATACGCGCCGAGCAGCGAGCCGATCACAAAGAAGACCAACGCCAGCATCTGCATCATAAAGCCCTCTCCGACCCTCATCAAGGTGCCGGACGCACATCCGCCGGCAATGACCATACCCGTTCCGAACATGACTCCGCCTACAATCGTCGCAAAGCTGATGGGGACGACATAACTCATTCCCGGAATTGGCAGACCGTTAACAAAGGCTCCGTATTTTATTGCGGTAAAGCCTATGGTGGTCAATGCGAAGGCAATTAAAACGGCCCTTGTAATCGAGGTGCTTCCTGTGATACATGGATCACGGAAGGATGCGGTAAAGCAGAACCTTGATTTTTGGAGAACGAATCCGAATGCGATACCAAACATCCAGAACATTGCCAGAGTGCCGGACTTTTGGCCAAGCGCGACCCCGATAAGAACGATCAGGACCACTGCGGCAAGGCCATATGGAATTTGGCTTTTCTTCGGTTTTCTAGGAGCACGAGTACCAGATCGCTGAATACTTCTAACCTCTTCTGACATAGGTACCTCCTTTAACGTGAAATGTTTGTTAAGTTTTTGACAGTTTACATGATGTCATTATAGCACACAAAATACTTGCGCACTTATACTATCTGGTTATACAATATAACAAGAATTTATGACAAAGGGGGTCGGGGGCATGCAGATAGATCATCTCATACTGTTTCATAAAATAGCAACGGAGAAGAGTATTTCCAAGGTAGCGGAGGAATGCCACCTGTCTCAGCCGGCTTTGAGCCAGCAGATGCGAAAGCTGGAGGAAGAGATCGGACTCCGCCTTTTGGACCGGAGCAACCGAGGAATCGACCTCACCGACAGCGGTAAGGTAGTCTATAAATATTTTCAGCAGATCATAGAGGTTTACGGAAATCTTTTGGAAGAGATCAAGAGTCTGACCAACTACAGCGGCACCATCCGGATTTTCGCTTCCCACGTGGTAGGGCAGTACGCGCTTCCCTGCAGCATCCATAAGCTGAACGAGAGGTTTCCGGAGTTTAACTTTACTCTGACGACGATGACTTCAGGAGAGGTGGTCAGAAAAATCACCGAGGAGAAGGGGAGCATCGGATTTATTGTCAGCTCGATTCAAAACCCTGATCTGGTCTGTAAGCATATCTATACCGACAAGGGTTATCTCGTCTGCTCGGAAGCGTTTTATCAAGGGGATTCCATCACCCTCGACGAGTTGAAGAAATATCCTATGATTGCCTTGATCGAGCGTTTCAGCTCCCAGAGAATACTGAACCAGTCGTTAAAAAACGCCGGCTATGATATTAGAGACTTTTCCATACTGATGAATCTCGATTCGACGGAATCTGTGAAAGCTTCCGCTATCGCCAGCCTGGGTTTTGCTTTTTTGCCCTACATGTCCATCAAGAAGGAAATTTACCTGAAACAGTTGAAAATTGTGGAGATTTCCGGTTTTCAAGTCAACTACGACCTGCACATGATCCACAAAAAGAAAGAGGATTTCCCCGATACTCCCGCAGACGTTATCGAGTATTTTGAAGATATCGTGGACGAGACATTCTGCTGAAAAACTGCTGGAAAGTTCTGATGGGAGCTGTCATTTGCCTCCCGGTTCCTTGCTGATGTAAAATTCCCAGACGCCGTTTATCGGTTCCAGGATTTCGACTTGATACCGCAATTCTGCGCAATAGTTTTTTACCGATTCCGTCACGCAGCTATGGTCGGTAATCAGTAAAATTTCCTTATCCTGGGAGAGCTCCGATTCACGTTGCCGCAATTTCATGAGCGGCACGGGGCACATGTCTCCCAGACAGTCGATTTTGATCAATTCTTTGTTTTCCATCTTCTAATACCCACACCATATCCTTCCACCAGCCCTCATGGGCCCGGTACCATCGAATCGTCTCCACGATCCCTTGCTCAAAGGGAATAGAGGGCTTCCAGCCAAGCAAATTGCTGATTTTGGAGGAATCGACGGCATATCGTAAATCGTGCCCGGGCCGGTCCTCAACGTATTCGATCAGGCCTTCGGAGGCCTCCAATTCCTTTAAAATGGTTTTTACGACCTGCAGGTTTGTCCGCTCTTGATTCCCCCCGATATTATAGACCTCTCCCGGTCTGCCACGAGTCAGGATCAGATCCAGCGCCGCGCAGTGATCGGACACGTGGAGCCAGTCCCGGATATTTAGTCCTGTACCGTAAATCGGCAGCTTCTCTTTTCTGAGAGACCTGACGATTGCGGAAGGGATCAGCTTCTCCAGGAATTGAAAGGGTCCGTAGTTATTCGTGCATCTCGATATGGTAACCGGAAAGCCGTAGGTCTTAAAATAGGATCGGGCGAGGAGGTCTGCCGCCGCTTTTGAGGCCGCGTAAGGCGAGGAGGTCTGAATCGTGCTGGACTCCGTAAACAGCAAGCTTGGTCTGTCTATGGGAAGATCGCCGTAAACCTCATCGGTAGAGACTTGATGAAACCGTTTCACACCGAAACATCTGGAGGCATCCATCAACACCTGTGCGCCGATCAGATTGGTCCTGAGAAAGACGGTGGAATCCTCGATGGACCGGTCCACATGGGATTCTGCCGCAAAGTTGATCACCATGTCAAAAGCCGAGTCATGGAACAGATCAAACACAAAATCCCTATCCGCGATATCCCCGCGGATAAACTTGAAATTCCGGTTTCGCATCGCCGGATCCAGCGTGTGGGGATTGGCCGCATAGGTCAATTTATCAAGGCATACCACCGTCCAAGCCCCATCCCCATATTTTTTCAGAACATGATAGATAAAATTGCTGCCGATAAAACCCGCTCCGCCTGTAATCAGTATCTTCACGATACCCTCCCTCTAAAAGCCGCACAAACTTTGGTGATTCATTATATCATAATATCATATATTGACAACTCAAAGGCAGTTATATTATGATTAGGTTTACAAATTGACCCCTTATCTTTGGCGGAGCCTGTGTGCATGCTCCGGCCATCTTCGTGATATAGATGAGTAGATGCTATGATTGTTAATTTTTATGAAAGATATCAGCCAAAGGATCAGACCCGATTTTTGGAAGACGCTTTAACTGACGGTTTCCTTTCAACTGACGGCAAGTATACCAGCCTACTGAAAGCGCATTTTAATCAGAGCGCGGGGATCGGGAACATGCTGTTTACTCCATCGGCTACCGCGGCGCTGGAGCTGTCGGTTCAGCTTCTCGGCCTGATGCCGGGAGACGAGGTGATCCTCCCTTCTTACAATTTTCCCTCGGCGGCTAACGCTGTGATTAAGTATGGAGGCGTTCCTGTTCTATGTGACGTCGATCCTGGGACAAAGAATATTTCTCTGGAGGATGCGGCTTCGAGAATTTCAAAAAAGACCAGGGCGATTCTGCCCACCCATTATGGTGGGGTTTCCTGTGATATGGACAGGCTGATGGAACTGGCTCAAAGCTATGATCTCGCTGTAATCGAGGATGCTGCCCAGGCAGTCCACAGCGCGTACCATGGCGTTCCCCTGGGGTCTATCGGGAATTTCGGCGCATACAGCTTCCATCATACGAAGAACTTTTCCTGCGGGGAGGGGGGCGCTTTTTTATGCAAGGACCCATCACGGATGGATTTGGCGGAAATGCTGCGGGACAATGGAACCGATAAGGCGCAGTTTCAAAAACAGAAGGTTTCAAGCTATTCCTGGCAGTGCGCCGGTTCCAACTATATGATGAGCGCAGCCTGCAGTTCTCTGCTATACGCTCAGCTCCTCGAACACAAACGGATTACGGCAAAGCGCAGGGCGGTTTCGGATCACTATAACGGGCTTCTCTCCGGCGAGGCGGAA
>DLFX01000266.1 GCA_002482405.1 Firmicutes bacterium UBA7709
GAGAAATCCATGCGGTTGTATTTACTCACGGAACCGGAAAATTCTCCGCGGGCAGATACGCGAGTCCCACATCCACTCCCCAAAGCTACACGCTCAAGGAAGACGGAAGCAGCGGTGCAGCACTGATCTTTGCGCTACTGCCCACTGCTATGANNTGACACAGAGTTTACCGATGAATACGGAAAGCTTCTTCAATGCAAGAAGGATGGTTATTCCGACCTTGAAGAGGCTTCAAAGGCAGCGGCGGTTTTATGCGATAACCTGTATCGCCGCATAGAAAATGCGGATAATCTGAGTCAGGCAGGCATCAAAACCAACATTCCAAAGATCGGAAACATTCCTGCTTTAACGACATTGAATCTGAATAAAGGGGCCTACTCTCCTACCACCACGCTGTTTGGTGATTTCGAAATATTAAAACCGGGTATGGCGCCGGCAGTCCCAGTTGCTGCTACCAAACATGAAGATTTTGTCAGCAAGTACCCTCTTTCCGAGAGGCAATTATCTGCCTCAGAAAAACGGATGATCCCTGAGCTTCCGAGCTGGTATGTGGTTCCGCACGAGGTGGTCAGGGTTTGCCAGCACGCAAAAATGACGACCGACTCAAGCCAGCCGATGCGTAATTTTATGCTGCGGGGACCGGCTGGGACCGGAAAGACGGAAGGCTCTAAAGCGATTGCGGCCGGGCTGGGATTGCCCTATGTGCATATTACCTGCTCTGCGAATTCAGAGATAATGGACTTTCTTGGACAGATTCTTCCGGACATGAAGGCTGAAAAATCAAAGCCACTTCCGGAAGGCAGCTCTTATCCCAGCTTTGAGGATATCCGTATGGACCCTCCTACGGCCTATTTCAAGCTTACGGGAGAATACAACGAAGATATCACGGAGGATGAGGTCTATGAGAAGCTGATTGAAGTAATCGGAAGCAAGGCTCCAATGGAAGAGGATCCGGAAAAGGAAAAAAAGCAAGGGTTCAAATACGTGGATACACCGCTGGTCAATGCAATCCGATACGGCTATTGCTGTGAAATCCAAGAGCCGTCAATCATTGCCAACCCCGGCGTCCTGGTGGGCCTCAACTCGCTGCTGGATCGCTGCAATGCGATCACGCTGCCGACAGGAGAAAAGATTGGCCGCCACCCCGATACCGTCATCATCGTCACTACCAATAACGATTATAACGGTTGCAAGGATCTCAACCAGTCCGTCATATCCAGGATGAACCTCGTGATAGATATCGACGAACCGGATGTGGAAACCCTGGTGAAGCGTGTGACAGGTATTACCGGATGCATGGATATTTCCGCTGTCAAGCGCATGGCGGAGGCTGTGAAGGAAATCGCCGAACGCTGCCGGGAGACCATGATTACCGATGGGTGCTGCGGAGTAAGGGAACTAATTGCCTGGGTGCAGTCTTTTATGATCTGCGGCAATGAAATGGAAGCGGCCCAGTACACGGTCCTCTCTTCTGTATCTGCCGATCCGGAAAACCGTGCGGAAATCCTCACCACCTGCCTGGAGCCAAAGTTTTCGACATGAGGCGGTGAAACGGGATGAAATATGTAAACGGCAAATTCGTTCATGTTCCCGGTGAAGAGTATTACTTCTCTGAGAACTTGAGAATGCTCAGATTGCTGCAGATCCCTCATCTCACCCAGGAAAAGCTTGCTAAGAAACTGGGCGTTAGCCAACAGACTTATGCGAAATATGAGTTGGGTAGAACAATGTCTCCGGCCTGGTTTGTATTAAACGCTGCGAACTATTTCAAGGTGCCGGTGGAGCAGATGCTGGGAGAACAATTAAATAAGAAAGGACTGAAAAAGAAAGAATGAGAACTTCACATTTAACGCTCAGAAAACGCATCGAAAACGAAAAGCTGAAGATTACCGATGAAGAGCTGTTTGCCTCCAAAGCTTTTTCGGCTTATCTGACTGACTTGGCTGAGGCTGCCTCGAAGCGGTATAAACGTAAAATCAAGGTGCTCAGCTATTGGGACAGCAGTGAACATGCCGAAGTGGCCTGCACGGATAACCGCTGCATCAGAATCAACGCCGGCAATTTCCTGACGCAGAGCTTCCCCACCAGGAGGCTCCGCGCAGACAGCCTGGTGGGACTCAATGGCCACGAAATCGGGCATGTCCTATTTACCGACTTTGCTGCCCTACAGATGTATATGCAGACGATGTTGTCCGGAAGGATGTACCCTGCAGAGCCCACAGAACTGTCCACCCAGGAGGAGTTCAACCTGCTGGAGATCAAGGAGGCCTATGCGGATGAAGATGAGACGGCCATTAAAGTCATTGGTATGGCTGCCAGCAACATCAGCAATATTCTGGAGGATGTCTATATTGAAGCCAGAATGTGTGATGCATTCCCAGGTACATTTCGTACTGGCATCCTGTTAAACAACCTCCGCTTTCCGGAACTGGTGCCGTCCGTTAAAAAGCAAATCGACCGCGGGGACCATGAATTCTCCATCGTGGTCAATCTGATGATCCAGTATTGCAAATGCGGCGACATCAACAACCTCGAAAACTATAAGGGGGAATACCTGGACGCTTTATATGATTGCGTACCTCATATTGATGACGCAGTTTATGATGATGACGTCAGGGTTCGGTATATGTCCACCAACTGCATTATCGTGCGGTTGTGGAAGTACATCAAAAGCATGGTCGAAAAGGTCAAGGAAGAGAAAAAGAACGGCGGATCCTCCCTGGATGAGCTGCTGGATAAGCTTCTTTCCGATCTTGCCAACCAAATTGCAAGCGGTGGCAGCGATCCTTCCGGGAGTGGAAAAAGCGTTCCTTTTAAGGGCAAATTTAATCACGACAAAGGCGCTGAGGAAGAGGTCAAAGACAACATTCAAAAAGTGCTTGATTACGAAACCGGGCGCCTTGCCCTGGAGAAGACCGACAGCTTTGATGAGGGCGATTCGGGGGGAATCGCTTATAACAATGATTATGGCGGCTCAGGTTACACTTCGGTGGAGGAAGACATGAACCGCATCCTGAATCAAGCGGCGGAAGAAAAGGTGGAACGCCTGATGGAAGAGGAGCTGACCGAAGAACTTCAAGCTGAGGCAAACAAAATCAATTTCGGTAATGCCCATAAGGGAATTCCGGTCACTGTGAACCGCATGAGTGTAGTGGAGCAAAGCGTGATGGAAAGCTACAAACGCGTGGCTCCTCCTCTGCTGCTTCTATCCAAACGGATGCAAAAACAGGTCACCCAGGTTCTGAAAGATAAAAANNCATGGGAAAGCGGCTGAATGCACGCGCATTGGTTCAGGATAACGGACGTGTATTTTATAACAACCGTCTCCCTTTAGATGAGGTCCAGCTTGCAGTAGGCCTGCTTGTGGATGAAAGCGGTTCAATGCACAGCAACGACAGAATTACCGTTGCCAGGGCGGCCAGTATCACGATTTATGATTTTTGCAAGAAGCTGGGGGTCCCTGTCATTGTCTATGGCCATACCTCATATAGCAAAG
>DLFX01000155.1:0-17209 GCA_002482405.1 Firmicutes bacterium UBA7709
TCCTTCAAAATTTTCATCACGTAGAGCGCTACCATGGTCGGGCCCTTGTCGTCCTGTACGCCGCGGCCGTAGATCCATCCGTCTTTGACCGTTCCGTCGAAGGGTTCCCAGGTCCAGCCCTCGCCTTCCGGCACAACGTCGATGTGGCCCACCAGCGCCATGACTCCTTCTCCGCTGCCGGGGAAGTCGATATGCCCTCCGTAGTTGTCCACGTTTTTCACTTCAAACCCCATGGATTTCCCGAGGTTCAGCATGTACTCAAGGGCTTTCTGGACTTCCTTTCCGAAAGGATATTCTCCTTCGGCTTCTCCCGCTATGCTCGGGATTTGCAGAAGACCTTTCAGATCGGAAATCATTGAATCCAGGTTCTTTTCCAGTTCTCTTTTAAAATCCATTTCCATTGCAGTATCCCCCATTCATCAGCTAAAAGCCGCCTGCAGCAGCAGCATGACGATTCCCAAAATCGTAAGGAATCCCAGCAGCGGCATCAGAAATTTTACATATCTTACATAAGGTACTTTGACCATTTCGCAGGTGATCAGGGCAAGGCTGCAGGGTNNCGAGCCCGTAGATGTAAGCGGAAATGACCAGTTCCCTCTGGAGTCCCACCGCGTCGGCAAGAGGCGCCATGATCGGAATAGTCAATACGGCGAGAGCCGACGACGAGTTGATGAAGAATCCTAAAATCAGGAACATGAACATCAGTACGATGAGGAAAACGTAGGGGTTCATCCCGCCGACTCCGCTGATCAGGCCCTGAAGGATCGTATCCTGGATCTTGCCGTTTTCCAGCAGGATATTGACGCTCCTGGAGAACCCGATGATGATGCCTACGCCCACCAGGGCGGAAGCGCCGTTGATGAATTCTTCAAAGAACACCTTTTCAGGCAGCNNTGATTCCGATGATGATGCCGCCTATAAGGAATACCGCCGTCATTTCGCCAAACCACCATTCCAGCTTGATAACGCCGTAGATCATGACCACAAAGCAGACCAGGAATACGATGAGCGCTATGGAAAAACGGGATGAAAGAGGCTGCACTTCCTGCTTTGACTCAAAAGCCGCGGCGATTTTGTCGCGTTCGCTGTAAACCAGAGATTTGGTCGGGTCCGCTTTGATTCTCGAAGCGTACCGCAGGATGTAAGAGATGACGATGATCAGGCCGATTACGAGGCCTCCGAGCCGCCAGAAAATTCCCGATGTGAAATCGACGCCCGCCGCGTTGGATGCTATTACCACCGAGAACGCGTTGACGGAGGAAAACATACAGCCGATGGTGGAGCCCATGTAAATGGACGTCACGCAGACGAGGGCGTCATACTTCGCCGCGAGGAACACCGGCACCAGCACAGGATAGAGGGCCATGGTCTCCTCCGCCATGCCGAAGGTGGTTCCGCCCAGGGAGATCAGGAACGTCATGGCGACGATCAGAATGTATTCCTTTCCCTTTGTCGCCCTGCTCAGGGCCCCGATCCCGGCGGTAAACGCCCCGGAATAAGTAAGGATACCCAAGCAGCCTCCCAGAATCAGCACGAAGAACATGATGTCCACGCACTCGTAAACGCCGTTCACCGCGGACATGACGACGTCCACCGCGCTTTGATGCTGCGGAGCTACTCTCTCATAGCTGCCCGGGATCGAAATGGGCTTCCAGATCGTTCCGTCCACAAGCTTGTTCAGCTCCGTCTTGATCCCATATTGGTCAAGGGTCTCCTGGGTCGCGGGCGCTTCGCTTTCCGTGCCGTCCGGCGCGGTGATGGTAAAAGCTCCGGTGTCTTCATTGTACAAGAGCGTCGAATACGCTCCCGCCGGTATAATGTAGGTTAAGATTGCTGCAATGACCAATAAAATAAATACGATCAGCCATGCTGAAGGAAACGACAGCTTGCGCTTTTTCGTTTCCGTCGACAAATTCTCTGTCATTTTGTTCCTCCTGTTAAAATTATTATCTATATATAAAGTCCGTCTGGAACTTTATACCCAAGGCCTGCAGGCAGAAAACCAATTTTCACTCTTTACAATTATCATATTACGATTTAGTATTTTATTAAAGAGCAATTTTCATGCCAATTTTAAATGAACTGAGGTCCTCATGATAAAAGAAGAAGTCCCTTTTGGAATACGCGTCGCGCAAATAGCGAAAACCGTCAGCGAAAAGCTGGCGGAAGAAATCGATATGATGAAGATTCGGGAGGACCGGCGGTATATCTCCGAACTCCAGAGCGGGCGGCTGAAAACGCTGCTTTTCGAATCCGCAAGGACGGAGAGCCTCATCGCCCAAATCTATTTTCAATTCACCCCCGAGGTCACTCCCCAGCTTGGACCCGATGAGTTCGGCGCCGGGGTATGCATTGAAAATATCGGCGACTGGAACATCTGCGAGCATAACATGTCCTATATCCGGGATTTCGTTCCGGAAAACAGGTTTCTAAAATGGTGGTATTTCGAATCCATCAGAATCCGGGAGGGCGGTTTTACGCGCCCCTACTTCGATCCCTATATGCGCATCGACGTCATCACCTACAGCGTCCCGGTCCACAGCTCCCGCCCCGAATCAAAAGAGGTGCTGATGGGCGTTCTGGGCATTGACGTCGCCTATAACGACTTCAAGGAAGAGATGAATCGAAAGCTGGTGGAGCACATCAGAAGCGATGTGGAATCCGTCCGAAAGGACTTCGAGCTCGTCGGGGACAAGGGGGCTCTGGCCAACCAGCTGATCGACGTCAATACCTTTGAAATCATCAGCAGAGAAAAGATCCTGGACGGCCTCGTGACCAGCAGCGGCGATATGGAGCGGGTCATGGACCTGGCGATGAAGGCTTCCATGAGCGACGCAAACGTCCTGCTCCAGGGTGAAACCGGCGTCGGCAAGGATTTCTGGGCGAATTTCATCCACTCACGGTCAAAATCCTGCGGCGGCAGGCTCATTAACGTCAATTGCTGCGCCCTGCCGGAGAGCCTGGCGGAATCGGAATTCTTCGGTTATGGAAAAGGCGCCTTCACCGGCGCGCAGGGAGCGGGAAAGGCCGGATTCTTTGAGGCCGCCAACGGCGGAACTATCCTTCTCAATGAAATCGGCGATCTGCCGCTGCATATCCAGGCGAAGCTGCTGAGCGTCATTCAGGATAAAGCGGTGATCCGCGTAGGCGAGACGCTCCCCCGGGTGATCGACTTCCGGCTCATCGCCGCCAGCAACAAAGATCTGCTCCAGTGCGTGAAAGAGGGAAAATTCAGAGAAGATCTGTATTACAGGCTGAACGTCATCTCCATCCACATTCCTCCGCTGAGGGAAAGAAAGGACGATATCTTTTCCCTGCTCAATTACTTTCTCGCAAAGAACGTGGAAAAATACAAAACCGGCAAACGTCTGTCCATCGAGCTCCTTACAAAGCTCCTGAACTACAGCTGGCCGGGGAACATCCGCGAGCTTGAAAATCTCGTGGAGCGGCTCTTTATCACGTCAAACGGCCCTGTTTTAAGGGAAGAGGATCTGCCGGAAGAATACATGGCAAGGATGTCCGAAAGCGGACCCGACCGGGGAGAAAAGGTTTTCCCAGCCGGGGCGGAAACGGTTTTCCCCTCCGGCGGTGAAAAGCGGCCCGCTCCCACCTTAAAGGAACTGATGGAAGCCGCGGAAGGGGAGATCATCCTTGAGAGGTATCAGCGGCTGGGAAGCTCTTACAAAGTTGCGAAGGATCTCGGGATCAGCCAGTCCCAGGCTTCGCAAAAAATCAGAAAATATCTCGGCGGTCCCTCGAAACAGCTTCCGAATCGTGAACCGGGGCAGGGACGCTCTGATGAATTCGAGTAAAATTTTGTTTATTTGAGTATATTTTAACTTAAGCAAGTGATATTTTGCTTGCGATTTAGTGTTATACGCTCTGTTAGCGTTGCCGTGAAAATGCCGTTTGCCGCCGGGGAGGGCCACTGATAGGAAAAGTATTCTGTGCGTCTGGGACAGCTTGATGATTTGATAATGGCAGGTCAGCGGCATACAGCTATGACATGGGAACCTCTCTGTTTAGTGTGGGCTTATGCAGCGGAGCCGGTTTCGCCTGATTTGCAGACAACGTTTTGCCTAATTGCTGAAAAGTAAATGATTAAAGATGAAAATACATTTTCACCAAGCCCAAAATCAACAGATGTGTAGGATAGTATAAATAGAAAAACCACTTCATACCCTTCCATTTACCACGCTCTCCATTGTATATTTTTAATAACGGTATAGATAAAACAACAAGCATTTGCAACATTCCATAAACAGGGTTGATGAATATTGCATAGACAACAGAATACAGAGAAATCCATAGCGTCATCCATAGCATTTGTTTTTTGAAATTGTTACGATTGATTCCCATATAAAGAATAGTCCCGGCTGCCGGAGAACTCCAATCGCCGGGAAAAGCAAGCCAGATGCATAAAAAAACCAGTATATGCCGTTGCCATTCTTTCAGCTTTGAATTTTCACTTTTTTGTATTGCCAACGCCAACAGCCCTACAGCGAAAGTCCACATCACGCTCGTCTGGTCAAAGAAGGAATCCCTAAACGGCACAAAGTTTTTGCCAAACATCAAACAATATGCGAAATGCGAAGGAATAGCAAATAAAAACAACCTGCCAATATATTTTTTCACATTTTTTGTATGATAAAATCCTTCGGCAATGAAATACATCATAATCGGGGCGGTAAGTCTGCCAATAATATGCATAGCCAAAGTAATGCCATCGGTACGGTATCCGGGAAAAAAAGTCCACGCAATATGGTCGATTGCCATAGCTATAATGGCAATCATTTTTATTTGATTGCCATTTAGTCCTCGTTCTCGTACTTCCATGTATAGTCCCCCTGTTTCTTCTGTGCGCTTCCCTCTATACATGCCATCACTCAAATGCAGTTCCGCAAGGTCTGCATTTGGGTGGTTTTTTGATTCGGCCAGCCCCAGCAGATAATCAGCGGACACACCGTAGAATTCCGCCAGCGTCACAGTACTGGTATGGCTGATGTCCTTGTAATCTTCCGTTTCGGATTTTTCCCTGTTCCCATTATACCATACTTTTCCACAAACGTGGAAATTTTGCTTTTCAGCCTGTTTTCCAACCTTGTGGATATACGGGAAGGGCGGTCAAAAAAGTATACACTTGGATTAGTTCATCGATGGACAACACAAGTGAATGACCATCCGAAAGAAATATCACCCGCAGGGAGAGCACTGCCATGAACCGCACTTCGGGCCAACATGGGAAAACGCCGCAGGGGGAAAGTGCGAGCTTTGATGATAAGCGGCGGGTGCTGAATTTGCTGGTCACTCCGTGGAAGCCACCGGCGAAAAGATGAACATTACATGNNCGGGAATAC
This sequence comes from Firmicutes bacterium UBA7709, assembly GCA_002482405.1. The sequence continues at coordinate 5,358 of DLFX01000155.1, forward strand.
ATCACCCGCCAGACCGTTACTCTGTGTAGTCCCTTGTAAACTGTACTTTGGCACCTATTTTTTTCTCGCAAAACACTTTTCCTGTCTCTATTTTTGTCCCTGCTTTCGAAACAATATTTCTTAATAGATAAAAAATCCCCAAGTTGCTTCTACAGCGTTTTGGGGATTTTATTATACTCTATTACGATACCGGCACGATCCTTACTCCCTGAGGGGTATCCTCCAGCGCGAACCCCTTCGCCTTCAGCAGGTCTCTGATCTCATCCGCCCTGGCGAAGTTTTTCGCTTTCCGCGCCGCCTGACGCTCATCCACCAGCTTCCGGATCTCATCGTCAATTCCGCCGCCGCCCTCTTCCTTTTCTCTCAGAAGTCCCAGAATTCCAGTCAATTCGTCTAATAACGATAGACACTTTTCGGCAAATTCCTTCGTGGCGCCATCCCTGGTGGCGGTNNATTGATGTCTTTAATCAGTTCAAAGACGGCGCTGATGGCGTCCGCCGTATTCAGGTCGTCATCCATGGCTTCAATAAACTTTTCCCTGTATTTCGACAGCCCCTCCAGGCTTTTCGATTCCGCTTCCGTAATGCTTCCGGCGCCGTTTTCCGCCTGAATCAGATGCTTCAGATTGTTCTTGGCGTTCTGCATTCTCGCCAGGGCGTTTTTCGACTGATCCATCAGCTCCCTGCTGAAATTGATGGGGTTTCTGTAGTGCCCCGACAGAAGGAAGAAGCGGATCACCTCACCGTCGTAGTCATTCAGGATATCCCTGACAGTAAAGAAGTTTCCCTTTGATTTCGACATTTTTTCATTGTCGATGGTGATGTATCCGTTATGCATCCAATAGTTCGCAAAAGGCTTCCCGGTTTGGGCTTCCGTCTGGGCGATTTCGTTTTCGTGATGGGGAAAGGTCAGATCCTGCCCTCCGGCATGGATGTCGATGGTCTCTCCCAGATATTTTGTGGACATCACCGAGCATTCGATGTGCCATCCCGGCCGCCCCATTCCCCAGGGCGATTCCCATGCGATCTCGTCCTCCGCCTTTCGTGCTTTCCAGAGCGCAAAATCCAGCGGGTCCTGCTTTTTTTCGCCCACTTCGATCCGGGCGCCGGATTCCAGGTCCTCGATGTTCTGCTTGGACAGCTTGCCATAGTCGTGAAACTTTCTGGTGCTGTAATAGACGTCTCCGTTCGATTCATAGGCGTACCCTTTGTCGATCAGACCCTGGACAAAGGAGATGATCTCATTCATGTTCTCCGTCACCTTGGGATGTACCGTTGCCTTTTCCACGTTGAGGGCTTTTGCGTCCTTATAATATTCCTCAATATATTTTTCACTGATCTCGCCGGCGCTTACGCCCTCTTCTTTGGCCTTGTTGATGATCTTATCGTCAACATCAGTGAAGTTCTGGACAAACTTTACATGTTTTCCCCGGTACTCGAGATACTTTCTCAGGGTGTCAAAAACGACAAAGGGCCTGGCATTTCCGATGTGGAAATAGTTATAGACCGTCGGCCCGCACACGTATATCTTCAGTTCATTTTCGTCGATGGGTACAAACTCTTCCTTTTTTCTGGTCAGCGTGTTGTATATTTTCATTCCGTTTCCTTTCTCCTATCCGGCCGGATGCCGCTTTCTTTCATCTCTTCTACCTCCCGGAGCCTGTTTTCAAGCATTACGATACGTCTGCGCAGGCATTCCACCTCCACCGCGACGGGATCCGGCAGATCCGTCTGATTGAGATCCTGGGGCTTGCTGCCTCCCCTTCGAACGATCTTGCCCGGAATGCCGACCACCGTACAGTTTGGCGGAACTTCGCTCAAAACCACGGAGCCCGCTCCGATCTTTGAGTGGTCGCCTACTTTGAAGGGCCCGAGGACCTTGGCACCGGAGCTGATTACAACGTCGTTTCCGATAGTCGGATGCCTCTTACCCGTATCTTTACCCGTTCCTCCCAGGGTAACCGCCTGATAGATGGTTACATCATCTCCGATTTCAGCGGTTTCTCCGATGACCACCGCCATGCCGTGGTCGATAAAGCATCTCCGCCCGATGGCTGCGCCGGGATGGATTTCGATGCCGGTCAAAAACCTTGCCAGCTGGGAAATCAACCTTGCGATGAGCTTCAGGTTGTGCAGATACAGCCAGCGGGCAGGCTTATGTAATATCAATGCCCAGATCCCGGGGTAGCATACCAGCACCTCAAAACCGTTTCTGGCAGCGGGGTCGCGGCTTAAAACCGCGCCGATATCTTCTTTTATATCTTTGAAAAACGCCATATGGAAGCATCTCTCCTTTTGAGTGTTATTACATTATATTACCCAATTTATCACAACATACAAACAGGGCAGGTATTATCACCTGCCCTAAAATTATACCCTATATTTCCTATAGAATCAAAAGAATTTACAAATAATTCATCGGATTCTGCGGAACTCCGTTTTTCCTGACTTCAAAGTGTAAGTGATACCCCGTCGCATTTCCGGTTATACCTACTGTGGCGATCTTTTCTCCCTTTTTGACCACCTGTCCGACGGAAACCAGGATCGTATCGCAGTGCTCATACCATGTTTCCAGCCCGTTTCCATGGCTCAGCTTGACAGTCCTGCCGGGGCTTCCGCCGCTGGTTACGGCGATGACCACACCGTCGTCCGCAGCCATGATCGGGGTTCCTTTCGGATTTCTCAGGTCAACCCCCGTATGCCTTCCGCCTCCCCGGGAACCAAAGGCCGACGAGACTTCGATATGCGCTACCGGAATTGATAAGGAACCGCTCCCCGTGAAGGTTGCGACAGATCTTGTCCCTTTCAGCGCCACCTGGTCCTGAGGCTCGGCCGTAACTACGCTGCCCATTTCGGCGGACGCGATGACGACGCCGTTCTCCTTTGTGATTTCCTTTTTAAGCTCTTTCGTCCCATAAACTCCGGCGCTCTTGACCTTCACCTGGCCTTTATACAACATGTCTGTATTTTCATATACCGTTNNTTTTTTCGGTAGTGGCTACGATTTCTTTCGTCTGAACGGTAACGAAGGGTTTTATCTGGAATAAGTTGAGCTGCTGTCCGATCTTCAGCTTATTCGGGTCGAATCCCGGATTGGCGCTCTGGAGCTCCGCCGGGCTCATGCCGTTCGCTTTTGCGATATCCCATATGGTATCTCCGCCCTGAACCGTATACACCTTCGGCTCCTTTGATCCGGTGATGATCAGGTTTACCGCGTCGTCCGGCTTCATGATATCCGCCACATTCACAGCCGCCTGCGTAACGATAACGCTCTCCTTGAAGCTTGCGCTCACCAGTTCGGCTCCCTCCGCCACGTAATGGCGTTTCACACCGTCCAGAATGCTGTTGGCCTCCGATTCGGTGGCGGCCGCCACCACGTTGGCGCCGTTGATATTTAGCGCCCAGGCGTTGGCGTTGCATATATTCGCGGACAGAATCAGGTTTTTCAGCTCATCGGCCGTCAAAAGGTCGACTTTCTTCGCTTTCAGCTTCGTGATCTGTGAGGCGATGGCTTTGTCGTCAACGATGATTTCCACTCCGTCGGCCTTTTGGGAGAGATCGGCTTTGATCTCATCGATGGCCTGGGGGATCATTTCCGTATCGGTAATATAGCCCGCGTCATGACCCGCGATGGTCACCTTGTAAACGTCCGGGCCCATATTCATGAACAGCGCCGCGCTGATTACGACTGCGCACAGCGCGCCGGACCCGATCCCTATTTTGGCATTTCTGCTCAACCTGCTCAGTTTCTCTATTCTAAAATCTGTCGCTTTGACCTTTAAATCAGATAGAAGCGGTTTTGCTTTATCTGCAGCTTTCGATATATTTATTCCAATATTAAATCTTAATTCATTTACCGCCGGCTTGAGATGATCCGCTGCCGATCTCAGTTTGCTCAGGTTTAACTTATCCAAATTCAGTTTTTTCAGATCTAATTTTTTCAGGATATTCTTGATCGAATCTCCCTCCGAATTATCTTTTAAACTCATTTTTCCTCTCCTTGATAAAGCGATTTTTTCTTAATCAGCCCACCTTGTACTTGTACTTTTTTCAGTTATGACTCATAAAACACCTTAAGATATTATATGTACGTGCTGTCGGTTTTATGACACATTTGGTGAAATGTTACATTTTTATTACAGATTTATTACACAATAAATATTACAATATTGTTACAGCAAAGTCAATGACAACAGAGAAAAATTCACATAATTTTCATATCAAAAAACCGCTTAAGCGTTCACTTTCAAACACTTAAAGCGGTTTTCAAGCTCTTGTTTCGATAGACTATTTTGCTTGTGCAATTAATTACTTTGCGGTCACTCGATGCTGACCTTTTTCATCGTCTGCTTTTCCTTGGGCTTGTCGCTGAAATCCCTTTTTACGCCTGCGATTTTATCGACGGCTTCGATTCCTTCAATGATCTTTCCAAAAGCGGCATACTGCCCGTCGAGATGGGGGGATTTTGCCACCATGATAAAAAACTGCGAGCCGGCGGAATCGGGATCCATGGTCCTTGCCATGGAAAAAACACCCCGGTCGTGCTCCAGATTGTTCTCAAAGCCGTTGGCCGTAAATTCTCCCTTGATGCTGTATCCCGGCCCGCCCGTACCTGTTCCGGTGGGGTCTCCCCCTTGGATCATAAAGCCCGGGATCACTCTGTGAAAAATTGTGCCGTCATAGAATCCCTTTTCCACAAGGGTTACAAAATTCTGCACCGTCTCCGGAGCGATTTNNACGGATACAGCTCCGCGCGCATCACATCGCCGTTTTCCATTTCAATTTTAACTGTTTTCATCCCTATCCTCCATTACTTCCGTATTTTAAATACCTCATTCCGGTAATATCGCGGTTCCAGAGCTTCCCACAGCTCCGTTCTCAGATACTCCGGATACACGTTTTCAAGGCTCAGAATCTCTTTTTTACTCAGGAACCGGACTTCCCTGAGCACCTGGTTATCTCCGTCGAATTCCGGATCCGCTCCCAGTCCTAGGCTCCCGCCGGTCCTTTCCGCCAGGAAAAAGTTCACAAACCGCTGTCCGCGGCTTTCGGAAANNCCAAGACCTCGCGCGCGGCGGCCTCCGCGGCGTTCTCACCGGCTTCGATGGCTCCGCCCGGAACCATCCAGATATCCTTTCCTTCATGGCTTTGCTTCACCATGAGGATCTTCCCTTCTTCATCGGGTATGACCACCCGTACTCCACCTGTCCACATAATATTCACCTGATCACCAGGGCGCCGACCAATCCCGCGAGGATCGTGAGCTTGATGGGGCCGATATTGAATTTACCTGACAATAGGATTGTAACCAAAAAAATGGCACAGGGCAACAGGTTTATATATTCCGCCGCATTTTCAATGAGCTGCATGGAAAACACAGGGCCGTTGAAGATTGAGGTCTCCGCCAGCATGACCACGGCAGATCCCAGCATTCCCACGGTAGCCGGCCTGATACCGGCGAGAACCGCGTCCAGGGATCGGCTCTCCTCAAATTTCTTTATAAAATGCATCACCAGCAGCACCAGAATGAAGGAAGGCAGCGTCACGGCGACGGTCGCCACCGCCGCTCCTCCCAGAGAGGCATATTTGTATCCCACATAGGTGGCCGCATTGACGGCCACAGGCCCCGGCGTCATCTGTGACAGCGCCACAAGTCTGGAAAACTCCTCCGCAGTCATGATACCGAATTCCTGCACGCTTTGGAAAATCAAGGGTAGCATGGCGTATCCCCCTCCGAAGCTGAAAAACCCGATATGGAAAAAGATTATAAACAAATTAAAAAAAGGCATCATGCTTCCCTGCCTTTCCTGCGCCGGTACCAATAGGAAAAGAGCCCTGTCAGACCGCCGAAAACGATGGCCCAAACCGCGCTGATACCAGCGATCACGATAACGATGAATGAAACGGCGGCGATAAAGTATTCAATCTTCCTTTTGAGAATCTGTTTTCCCATTTTATAGGTGGAAACCAGTATCAGGGCCACCGTCGCCGCCTTAACTCCCTCAAACGCGCCTTTTACATAAGCGTTATCCTCAATCTTTCCAAGGAACAGAAGTATTACGATAATGCTGACAAAAGCCGGAAGAGAAACGCCCAGCGTGGCCGCAACAGCGCCCGCCAGGGCTTTCTTTTTATTTCCGATATAAATTGCGGCATTGATCGCCAGCACTCCCGGCAGCGACTGGCTGATGGCGAAGCAGTCCGTAACTTCCTCCTCGGTCATCCAGCCCTTTTCCTCGATCACGGTCTTTTGGATCACGGGAAGCATGGCGAGCCCCCCTCCAAAGGTAAAAGTGCCGATTTTAGAGAACGTGAAGAATAACTCCCAGATCAATCTCATAAAAATCCCTTGCTTTAGTACCCTTAACTATACTTTTCCAGTTCGGAGGTCACATAAGCGATGGCTTTGGCCGCCGCCTCGCCGCCGCTGATTTCCGAAAAGCCTGATTCCTGCCTCAGCTTATATTCAACCAGGCCGTCGGCGGCTTTCTTTCCGACGGTGATCCTGACCGGAATTCCGAGGATGTCCGCATCCTTGAACTTGACCCCCGCCCGTTCGTTCCTGTCGTCCAGAAGCGCTTCCACTCCGGCCTGGAGCAGTTCCTGATAGATGGTTTCAGCCAGCTTCTCCTGAGCCTCATCCCCGCTGTTTACGATGGTCACGATGGCGTGGTAAGGCGCCACGGACATGGGCCAGATAATCCCGTGTTCGTCGTGGTGCTGCTCCACGATTGCCGCGAGGGTCCTCGTTACACCGATCCCGTAGCACCCCATAACGATGAGGTGGTCCTCCATGTTTTCGTCTTTATAGTAAGCCCCCATGGATTTGCTGTACTTCGTGCCGAGCTTGAACACCTGACCGACCTCGATCCCCCGGGCCAGTTTGACCGGCGCGCCGCAAACCGGACACTTGTCTCCGGCCTTGATCAGCTTCAGGTCCGTTACGATATCCCCCTTATAATCTCTAGCGTAGTTTACATTAATAATATGATGGTCAACCTCGCAGGCTCCCGCAACCATGTTTTTCATGCCCGTCAGCTCGCTGTCAACGACGATCTTGCAGTCGTGAAGCCCGATGGGGCCGGTAAATCCGCCTACGCTCCCCGTGGCGGCCCCCATATCGCTTTCATCCGCAAATTCGATAGCGTGTTCCGGAATATTCAAAGCGTTGACCAGTTTGATCATATTGAGCTCTCTGTCCCCTCTGATGAACGCGGCGACGTACTCGAAGGATTCGGCATCATCACCGTAGACCTTGAAAAGCAGCGCCTTGATGGTCTTAGTCTCATCCACCGCAAGAAAGCCCGCAACCTCTTCAATGGTCTTTGTTCCGGGCGTCAGCACCTTTTCCATGGGCTTTTCCGCCTCATCGGAAGGGGCGTCGTCGACACAGGCAGCCCTTTCGGTGGTCGCCGCCATGTCGCAATTATCACAGTATGCGATCTCGCTTTCCCCTACTTCGGAAAGGGCCGTGAACTCATGGGAGGAATTTCCTCCGATAGCGCCGGAATCCGCCTCTACTGCGCGGAACTTGAGGCCGCATCTCGTAAATATCTTTTCATAGGCGTCGTACATATCGCGATAGTNNGAGGTCTTCCTGATCCCTGTCAAAGGAGTAGGAGTCCTTCATTACAAATTCCCGGCTTCGAATAAGGCCGAAGCGGGGCCTTTTCTCATCTCTGTATTTCGTCTGGATCTGGTAGAGGTTCAACGGAAGCTGACGGTAGGAACTGACCTCGTTCCTGACGATATCCGTAAATATCTCTTCATGAGTCGGACCAAGGCAGAATTCCCTTTCGTTCCTGTCCTTCAGGCGCCATAATTCCGGCCCGTAAGCGGACCATCTGCCTGATTCTTTCCAGAGCTCCGCCGGCTGCAGCGCCGACATGAGGATCTCCTGTCCTCCCTTGGCGTCCATTTCCTGCCTGATGATCTCCTCGATCTTGCGAATAGCGCGGTAGCCCAGGGGCATGAAGCCGTATACCCCAGACACGAGCTTCCTGATCATTCCTGCCCGCAACAGCCAGATATGGCTGGAAATTTCCGCTTCATTCGGCACTTCTCTCAAAGTTCTGAAATACATTTTTGAAAGTTTCATAAAAGTTTACTTCTCCTTTAACATTCTGTCTTATTCTGTCCAATTTTTCATATTTCTTTTTAACATTCTGTTCGGCGCTTCNNTCAGCGCCGCTCTCGTATCAAAACCGACGCCTGTGCGGCAATGCCTTCTTCTCTGCCGCAGAAACCAAGCCTTTCGGTAGTCGTCCCCTTGATATTGATCCTGTTCCCTTCAATTCCCAGGGTCTCCGCGATATGAAGGATCATCTCCCCGATATAAGGCGCTATTTTCGGCCTTTGGGCAATGACCACGGCGTCGATGTTTACGACGCAAAAGCCGCCTTCACGCAGCATTGAGCCCACAGCTTTCAGAAGCTCCAGACTGTCGGCGCCGCGGTACTTTTCGTCGGTGTCGGGAAAATGTCTGCCGATATCCCCAAGGGACGCCGCCCCCAGCAGCGCGTCCATGACGGCATGGAGAAGAACGTCCGCGTCGGAATGGCCGAGAAGCCCTTTCTCAAACGGGATCTCCACGCCGCCCAGAATCAGCTTGCGCCCCTCTGTCAGCCTGTGCACGTCGTATCCCGTGCCTACACGGATCTCCTGCCGCTCTTTTAGGATCGCTTCTCCAAACACGAGGTCCTCCATGGTGGTGATCTTGATATTGTTATAATCACCCTCTACAAGATATACTTTTTCTCCGCTATTTTCAACAAGAACCGCGTCGTCGGTGCCGTAAAAACCCTGCCGGTACGCCTCTTCATAAGCATGGACCAGCACTTTTCTATGAANNCCCTGGGGAGTCTGCATGGAATACAGGACGCTCCGGTCCAGAGTCTGCCTGAAATAGCCCTCTTCCGCCACCTTTACGGTATCCTTTGCCGGAACAGCCACGGCAGCCGCTCCATGCTCCTTCGCCGCCTCGATGGTGCGGCGGATCACGTCCGCTGTGACAAAAGGCCGAACTCCATCGTGAACCAGCACCAGATCAACGTCCTCAGGAAGCCGTCGAACCGCCTCGTAGATGGAATCCTGCCGCTCCATGCCCCCCGGCAGGATGCCGCAAACCTTTGGCATCAGTCCAAGACCGTCCAGTTCCGCCCGGCAGTGTTCCACATAGTCTGTGTTTGTGACAATAAAAATCCCGCTGACCTCTTCCAGGCCAGCAAAGGCTTTGACCGACCTTGCAAGGATCGACATCCCTCCAAGGAGTCCATATTGTTTGGGAACACCGCCGCCCATTCTCCTTCCGGATCCGGCGGCGGTGATTATGACAGCGGTTTTCATTCCTTTTATTTTCCGTTCTTCGGTTTTGCGAAGATCATTCTTCCCGCGGCGGTCTGCAGCACGCTGGTAACGATTACGTTGATGGTGTGTCCGATATATCGTCTGCCTTCCTCCACGACGATCATGGTTCCGTCGTCCAGATAGGCCACCGCCTGGTTGGACTCCTTTCCTTCCTTGACCAGAAAGAGCGTCATGTCCTCTCCTGGCAGCACAACCGGTTTCAGGGTATTGGCCAGCTCGTTGATGTTCAGGACCTCCACGCCTTTGATGGTCGCCACTTTATTGAGGTTGAAATCGTTGGTCACGACCTTTCCGTTCATAATCTGTGCAAGCTTCAGCAGCTTGACGTCCACCTCCGGGATCTCATCCAGAGATTTTTCCGACGCCGTGTTATAGATCTCGATGCCGTATTCGCTCTGGATCCGGTTCAGGATGTCCAGACCTCTCCGGCCCCTGTTTCTCTTCAGGCCGTCGGAGGAATCGGCGATATGCCGCAGCTCCACCAGCACAAATTCGGGAATCACGATATTCCCTTCGATAAACCCCGTCTTCATGATATCCGCGATCCTGCCGTCGATGATCACGCTGGTATCCAGAATCTTCGGCGTCGCATCCCCCGACTTTCCCTTTGTTTTCGAGCCTCCGGTCTTTTTCGTGGAAACCCATGCCGGAAGAATGTCCTTGCCCTTTCTCGTGGCCACCAAAATTCCAAGATACGCCATAAAAACGTACGTAATGATGGACAGAACCGTCCCGAGATATTCGATCCCGCTGTAAATCTGACTGATCAGGAATGCGATGACAAGTCCGATGACAAGTCCGAAGGTTCCTGTAACGATATCGTTTGTCGGCACCTTCTGCAGGTCGGTTTCAATGTTTTTTGCGATTTTTTGTCCGTGCCGCCTCAGGGTTGGGGTCAATAAATAAAAAATAAGTCCAAAAATCAGTGCGCAGCTAACCGCCGCAATAAATTGCTGTGTTTCCGAGGCGAGAATCTTATCCCCAAGATCCATGCCTTTAATCAGAAACCTCAATAATAAGAAAACCCCATAACCAAAGAATACGCCAACCAGGCTCAGCACGATTCGTAAAAGTTTTTTCAGCATTAACTTTCCTTGAATCCCCCTTCTTGTGAATTTTTTGCAAAACTAGAGTTGCTAAACAGCAGAATTGATAATTTGCTCAGCGGAATCATGATCAATCTCTTTCACAAGAATAATTTCACTGATCAGAATCTGCTTTGCGTTGGACAGCATTTTTTTCTCTCCTGTCGAAAGCTTCTTTTCCTTGTCCGTGCGCATCAGATTTCTTACGACCTCTGCTACATTATAAATATCCCCTGTTTTCAGTTTTTCCATGTTTTCACGGTATCTCCTGTTCCAATTGGACGACATCTCCGTGGATTCGGAGCTCAGTACCTCCAGAACCTCTTTGATCTCCTCAACAGAAATAATGGCCCTGATACCGATCTCCCCACAGCTGTCGATAGGGATCATGATTTTCATATCACCGCTTGGAACCTTTAAAATATAATATTTCCTGATTTCGCCTAAAATTTGTTTTTCCTCAATCTGTTCAATAATTCCGGCGCCGTGCATAGGATACACGATTTTATCTCCTATGACAAACATGGCAATAAACCCTCCTATCCTATCTTTTAGTATAAGCCATACCAAAAGCCACTGTCAAGAAGCTACTGCCAAACAAATATAGTTTTTTAGTTTATCACATTGGATTTTACGTGTCAATATGTTTTTAAGGCAGGATTAACATGGAATTTATTTGTATTAATTTGAATGGTTTGAGCTTATTTTTAGCCATCAAAATGGTAATATTGCTCAGTTTATCCGCCTTAAATTGTCTTATGGGTTCTATATATCCGCATTGCCTCTGGCAATCTAATCAAAATTTTATACTAAATTAACAATAATTTTATCAAATGTCTTGCCATATTTTCGACTTATGATAAAATAATATTACTATAAAGCAATCTTTGGATTATAATATTTGTATGATTCATGCGGTTCGCCGTCGCTTTGTTCAGAAGTGCAAGGGGGCGCGCCAGTAAAGGAGGAAACTATGTCACAACTGAAAGGAGCTGTTTTGATAGGCCAGTCCGGAGGTCCGACTTCGGTAATCAATGCCAGTGCGCTGGGCTGCATCGAGACCGCTTTAAAATCCGAAAACGTTACCAAAGTTTATGGAGCCGCTCACGGCATCAAGGGCGTCCTGAACGACTGTCTTTATGATATGAACCAGGAGGACCCGGAAGAGCTGGCGCTGATGAGGTATACCCCTTCGTCGGTATTGGGGACCTGCAGATATAAATTGAAGGACTTTACCGTCGATGATACCGATTATAAACGGATCCTTGAAATATTCAGGAAATATGACATCCGCTATTTCTTCTACAACGGCGGCAACGACTCGATGGATACCTGCAACAAGATCAGCAAATACATGCAGAAATCCGGCTATGAGATGCGCATCATCGGCGTGCCCAAGACC
>DLFX01000155.1:17345-17530 GCA_002482405.1 Firmicutes bacterium UBA7709
GCTGAAGGGTACCGGTCCGGACCTCATCTATCTGCCGGAGAAGGAATTCGACATGGATGATTTTATCGCCCGCGTGAAGGCGATATACGCTAAAAACAAGAACGTCATCGTCGCCGCTTCCGAGGGCATCAAGGATAAGGATGGCCGCTACATCTCCGAGTACGGCAGCGACATGAGCAAGTCCA
>DLFX01000195.1:0-11654 GCA_002482405.1 Firmicutes bacterium UBA7709
ATCGAAGAGGGACTGAGATTCGCGATCAGAGAAGGCGGAAGGACAGTAGGAGCCGGAGTCGTAGCGAAGATCGTAGAATAAATAATGGCTTGTTAAAATCGCCCACAGCGTTGTTGCCCGCCTTCGTTCGGTGCTCACGTACGGGAAGTACGTTCCGCTCTCACTCAGGCGTGCGCCTAGCTGTGAACAATTTTTACTGCGCCATTGGAAAATATGGCGTTGTGAGTCACACAGCTGAATAAGAATAAAATGAGGACCTGCAGAGATGCAGGTCCTTTATCATGATTCATAATGTGTCCAAATGCTGATGATCTTAATGGTCTTTGATTCTTCTATAATTTCGTAGACAAGCCTATGCTTGATGTTTATTCTGCGGGAATATGAGCCGTACAAATTGCCTTGAAGCTTTTCATAAGATGGAGGAGACTGGTACGGGTTCATACGGATCAGTTCAATAAGCGCCTTCGCTTTACTGTCAAGCTTTGCCGCTTTTATCTTTGCAATGTCTCCGATCGCCTTTTTTGTATAGACAATCGTATACATTACCATTTCACCTCATCTTCGGGAATGCATTCCGAAATCGGCGTATTCAGTCCATCGATAATTTGCTCTCTCATCGTTGGAACAGAACAAAGATATAGAGTTTCCATCAGACCGTTATAGTCTTCTTCGCTGAGAATTACAGCGTTTCCGTCTTTTGTACTGATATTTACGGGTTCGTTATACTTGATCGTCTCTTCCAGAACCGCGAAAATATTTTTTCGGAAATTAGTTATATTTGTATTTCGCATAATGTTCACCTCGATATGTACATTATAGCGTACACGATAAATGATGTAAAGCTATTTATGTACATTTTTATGTACGCCCTTATGCACGCTAAAAAGTAAACATACGCTAAATAAATAGAGGGTGGCTCCTTGCATCCTCAACCCAACTTCTTTTTCATCGCGTCGGGATTTAAACTGTGGGTCAGGGCGTTTTCAGCGGTGATCAGGCCTTCCTCATAGAGCTTCAGAATGCTGGAGTCCATGCTGATCATTCCCGCGTCGGCGCTGGAATAGATCGTGGAGTCGATCTGATGGGCCTTGGATTCGCGGATCATCGTGCGGATGGCATTGTTGCACAGCATGATTTCAAAGGCGGGAACCAGAGTCCCCTGAGTGGACGGGATCAGCTGCTGTGAAATGACCGCCTGCAGGACCATGGAGAGCTGAATCCTGATCTGCCGCTGCTGGTTTGCGGGAAATACGTCGACGATCCTGTCCACGGTATTGGCGGCGCCCAGGGTGTGCAGCGTGGAAAACACCAGCTGGCCGGTTTCTGCGGCCGACATGGCGATGGAAATCGTTTCAAAATCACGCATTTCCCCCAGCAGAATCACGTTGGGAGCCTCCCGGAGCGCGGCACGGAGGCCTTTTTCATAGCTAGGGGTATCCACGTAGATTTCCCGCTGGCTGACNNCGTGTTTATGAAGGTATTCCAAAGGATCCTCCAGGGTGATGATATGAGCTTCTCTCATTTTGTTGATCTTGTCTATGATACAGGCCAAGGTCGTGGATTTGCCGCTTCCGGTGGGTCCGGTCACCAGCACAAAGCCCTTAGTCTTCTCATACAGATCGATGACCTGCTTTGGAATCCTGAGGGTTTCGGGATCCGGCAGCTTGAATAATACGACCTTCAGCACCGCGGCCAGAGAGCCTCTTTGCATAAACGAATTTACCCGGAACCTTCCGACATTTGGGAGGGAAAAGGAAAAATCGTCGTCCATGCACTTCTTCAAGGTCTCGACATCTCTTCCGGCAAAATCATAAATCTGGCGGATCATCATTTCCGTATCCGGCGGCAGAAGCCGTCCGCCCACCGTGATAATGCTGCCGTTTGACGTATAGGACAGCGCTTTGCCCGCAACGATGAATATATCAGCCGCGTGGCCGCTTACGGCGTCCTCCAGAAATTTTTTCAGATCCACAATATAATCCTCCCTGCTTTATTCCACAATTGTATCATCAAACTCTGTTTTATATTGGTCATAGTCCCACTGGGATTTGGGGACGAGGGTTCGGTGAGTGACGGTGTATCTGCTGCCGTTCACTTTCAGAACCATGACCAGATCCTGGGTAGCGGTGGCCGGAATTGTAAAGGAGCTCGTCTCCAAGGCCTGCCCGGCGCTTAGGGACGCGTCGGCAGACGCCAGGATCTCCTCGGCTTTACTGTCGGCGGAATAATAGCCCGTGACCGCTTCCGTCGCTTTCTTCGTCAGCTTCCAGTCTGCGTTCGCAGTCATCAGAGAAAGCGCGGCCAGGGTTGTCAGGCATAGGACGACGAAAATCATGATGATGGAAGGCCCGCCGATTCCGACGCTCATTTTCAGCTTTTTATCCATTCGACTCACCTCGCTCCGCGGAAATACTTCTTTGTGTCCAGCTCGTAAATGATTTTATTGCCAGAGGCCGCCGCATAATGAAAGACCGCCATAACACCGGCCGGCCGCTCCTCTAAAACGACCTCGGAGGTCAGGACATATACGGCTCCGTCTGGATCTGTCAACCTCCAGTCGGCGTCAAAATAAACGGGCGCGCGGGCGTTTGCCATGCCGGATGCGCCGTCCGCAGGTGCTTTCGTGGCGTCGAAGGACGCGTCGATTTCCCCAAATTGCGCAGCCTTATCCGCTTCCGCGGCCGACTGGACCGCCAGGGTCGCACCGTTCAGCGCTTCCGTATCATGCGCCAGTTCATGGGCCTTAGCAAAGACCTGGACCGTGACGGCGCCCGCGAAAGCGAAAAACAGGATGACGACGATCAGCTCGATCAGAAAAAGGTGGGACCGTGACATCGATTTCATCGGGAGCCACCTCCCTGATCCGTTCGGAAGGAGAGGGCAAGAGTGCGGGTTTTCCCCCTATGGTCCGAAGCCGTGATCTGCAGCAGATCGCCCTTCAGCTTGAATTTCAGCCCGTGGCTCGGAATCATGGCGAGTCCGTCCTCAAGGCGAAAGGAAGTCCCCTTTTCGAGATAGACCTCATAAAGAGAATTCTGATATTCGTAAATCCACGTTTCACAGGTCACGCCGTTGTCGGGAGTTTCCAGCACAAGAGCGTCGGTTCCTTCCTTATTGATGATGCGGATCGAATCGATCCGGTCGTTTTGCCTTATCTTTGTGGCGATATAGGAAAGGGGCGTCCGGAATTCAAAGTTTGAATCCATGTCCTCTTTGATCCCCTTATATGTATTTGAACCCAGGATTGCGGTCATCAGCGCGCCGAAGGCGAAGACGCAGAGGAGTGCCAGGATAAAGATAAAGTCAAGGGGCGCGTGATTACGTTCCATTGCTTCCCTCCTGTCACATCGAAAGATCGATCACGGTGATGTCGGGCAGGATATTTCCGGCGAAGACCTCGTAGTGAACGATAAAACGGTTATGGTCGATGACCAGTCCGTAATTGTCCTCAAGATATTTGATATTGGGGGGATACATCCCCTCGATGGCATAGCACTGAACCGTCGCCCGCAGAACGGCGTCCTGAAGAATATTCCGGCTTTCCGCCTCCCCCGCGGCGGATACGTTTCCGACTCCCACGGATAAAAAGGCAAGAAGGCAAATAAAAATAAGGACCGGCACGATAAGGCTCTTCCAAAAATGACCCACGATAGCACCTCCTGTCAACCGATGGCGGAAAGGACTCCCAGAAGCGGGAACATCACCGACATCAGAACGGAGCCGATGAGAATGGAGACCGCCACGATGGAGACCGGCTCGATCAAAGCAACCCTTCTCATCAGGGCCGACTGGTATTCTTCCTCATAAAGGTCGGCTATGTATTCCAGCGCGGAATCCATCGATCCCGACAGATTTCCCATGGAAAGCAGGCCCGTCATGGTGTTGGAGAGCAGGCTGACCTTTTCCAGCGCTTCTATGAAAGACACGGATTGGCTGTTCATCAGCGCTCTGGCCTTTTCCACCTTGCTCTTTACGGTCCGGTTAAACACAGCCTGGGAGGAAAGCCGGAAGGAGAGGTCCAGGTCGAGGCCGCTGGAAAGCATAAGGGCCATAGACGAAGTAAAGGTCGCAACAGCGAACTTCTCAGCGATTTTTTTCCCCATGAGAAAACCGGAGACGGCCGCCTTTCCCGCCTCGGTGCGCATGATGAAAAGGCAAAGGACCAGCAGTACCAAAAACAGCACGATGAATATGGCGGAATAGCGGCTGAACAGAGAGCCGGTATTCATAATATAGACGGCAAAGGGAGACATCTGGGCGCCCAGGCTGTTGAAGACCTGTCCAAAAACAGGAAGCACCTTGGCGGCCAAAAAGATAAGGACGATGAGCATCATGAAAATCAGTACGAGAGGGTAAACCACGGCGCTTTTGATGTTTTCCCGCATGGATTGCTGACGGCTGTAATATGCGGACAGCGCGGTCATAACCGCGTCCAGTTTGCCGGATTTCGTTCCGATTTCAACGATATGTACCATATATTCCGGGAATACGCCGGTTGACTTCAAAGCGGTTTCCAGCAGTTCGCCCTTGGACAGCTGATTGGCAATGTTCTGAAGAATCGCTTTTTTCTGCGGGCTCGCCGTGTCGTCGGCGATGAGCTGAACGCCGGAGTGGAGCAGGATACCGGACCGGATCATCATGGAGATCTGCTCACAGAAAACGGCCAGATCCCTGTACGAAAGCTGTTTCATGACTAGATTTCCTCCATTGCTATGAGATAAGTTTTCCGTGGATAATGAGCCTATGGGTATTGGAGCCCTTCGGAGCGCAGGTGATCAGCGTCACGATGGCGCCGTCCTTCGGCTGCGCCAGCACGGAAGTATCATCGGGCAGTACGGTCAATATTTCGTAGGCTTCGTAGGTATATGAATTTTTATTATATTCTACTGTGATCCGGTCTCCGATTTGAACTTCCCCCAGCCTGCTGAAGTAGGAGCCGAAGGTGTAGTTGCGGTGTCCTGCAATAGCGCAGTTGCCGGCTTCTCCCGGCATCGGAGTCGCGGTGAGATGACCGGCGCCCCAGTTGAGATCCTTGGATGTGGAGCCTTCAACCAAAAGCAGGTCGATGTCTGCGCTGGGGATCTTGATGCGCCCGATAACGGTAGGCTTGTAGGCCGGAGCGGACTTCTCGGCTGCAGGGGTAACAGCTTCCGGTGATGCGACGGCTGCGGGCGTCGTCTGGTTTTCCGAAAAAGCGCTGTCCAGATCGTGGATAGAGTTTTCCAGTTCCTGGCTGTTCATGTACTCTTCATACAGCTTATCCTGCTGATAATTTGTATATACGGCTCCGACGATGGGAACCAAAATGATGATGACCCCCAAAACAATAAGCCAGGTTGAAAATTTTTTCATGAGATCCTCTCCCCGCCCTTTGGTATCTATTAGCATTATAAGGAATTATGTGGAAAGAAACAAGTTTATTTCTCTCTTTTAGATCAAAAAAGCCACCATTTGTAAGTAATTCGTTTTTTTGTCAAGTTTTAAAAATGAGTTGATTTTTCAATGGAAATAGTACATAATGTTAGAACCGGAAACGATAGAGTTCTACATCCATAAATGCATCCAATATTCAACTGTTTCAAAGGTCACATATTTATTTTCAGTTCATTATTGAACAAAATAAGAGGCAACTTTATGGAAAAACCCGAAGCAAAGACGAATCAAGGAATATTGGAAATCCAGATGCTTGGCGATTTTTCACTGCGGTATGGCGATCGCATGCTCTCCGGCGACAAGGCCAGAGGAAAGCAAATTTGGAATTTCCTGGAATACATAATGGTGAACCGCCACAAAGAAATCTCCATGGACGGCCTGATTCAGGCCCTGTGGAGCGAAGATGAGACCGAGGACCCCGCCAACGCGTTAAAAAATCTGGCTTATCGCCTGAGAACGACGCTGAAGCAGTCCCTTGGCCTGGAGGCGGAAAACTGCATCGTTTACAAGCATGGCGCTTACGTCTGGAATAAGGACGTCGCGTGCAGCATAGACGTGGACGAGATGGAAGCAGCTTACAAGGTGGCGCAGCAGCGCCCGCGAAATCAGGACGAGCAGATGGCCCATTACAGAAAAGCCATCGACACGTACAAGGGGAATTTCATGCCCCAGTCCTCTTTTAAAGAATGGATCGTGCCGCTGGCCGTCTATTACCAGCGTATCTTCATGGAATCCGTCGCCGCATACTGCGAGCTCCTGATGGAAAAAGAGGATTACAGGACGGTGGAGGAGGTGTGCCGCAGGGCCATCGCCGTCGATCCGTTTGTAGAAGCGAATCACGCGATGCTGATCAGAGCTTTTATCGGATCAAACAGCCATGATAAGGCCATCGCTCATTACAACTATGTAAATAAGCTGTTTTATGACGAATTGGGCGTCAGACCTTCCGATGCCCTTGCGAAGCTTTACCATGAAGCGACCAAAAAAAGCGCGGCGCCGGAGATAAATATTGCGCTGATCAAGGACGACCTAAAGGAGTCGAAGGAAATTCTGGGGGCTGTCTACTGCAATTACGAAGAGTTCAAGATGGTCTATCAACTGGAGGCGAGAGCAGCCCTGAGATCGGGAAAATCCGTGTTCCTCGGGTTGATTACCGTGACGGGAAAACAGAAAAAAGAACTCTCTAGGGATAACTTTGAAAGAACCTTTGAAAGAATACAAAAGGCTATCGTTTCATCTCTGCGAAAGGACGATCTCGTTACGAGACATGGCCGGACGCAGTTTCTGGTCCTGCTTGCAAACCTGACCTATGAAAACAGCAATATGGTTCTGGGCAGGCTGGTGGAAAAAATCAACGGCAGCGGAATCAGCGGCATAGAAGTTTCCGGCCAGCTGCAGGCTTTGGACCCGGTAGAGCTGGAGGAGAGATATGTTTGAGTTTGAGAAAAAAACCATATCAAGCAACATCTCCCGGTTCAAACTAGTCATGGAAGAGACGGAGCGCTTTGATATTGCCGGCACACTGTATAACGACTTTTACGGGTTTGCCATCGATTTTCAGGGAGTCAGGCAAATGTTGGGCCGCTTGGACGAGTTCTTTGACTATGTGGACTTCCCCCAGGCGACTCACGAAGGGAGAAGCTTCCGCGAGAAACCACCCGGCAGGAAAAAACATCCTCCGGCAGGGCTTAGAGAAGTTTCGGCTGAGGAGATGAAGGGCAGGCGGACGACTTTTTTGCTGCATGTACAGTTCCGCAGGAATTCAACATGGCAGGGCGCCCTTGGCTGGGTCGCTGAAAATAAGACAAAACGGTTCCTCAGCGAGCTGGAGCTGATCGGGTTGATAGTGGAAGCCCTGAAAAGGGAAGCCGATGGCGAAGGCATTGAAAAAATAGATTGAAAAAATATGGTTTATGACCCGATTGTGACTGAACGGTATCATAATAAAACAGAGTAGTATGAATCACAGTATTTTTTAAAGCAAACCAATTAGATGGAATATCGTCGCAAGGGGGAACTCAGATGAACGTTCTGACGAAAAAGGACGACTGTAAAGCAACGTTTACCATACAGATACAGTTTCAGCAGAATGCCACCTGGCAGGGCTCGATCGCGTGGGCGGAAGGCGACAGGTCGCAGCGGTTCCGGAGCGAGCTGGAAATGCTGAAGCTGATGATGGAAGCGGTAGCTTCCGACAGTTCTGCAGAGGACAAAGAAGTTTTGAGTACCTGGGAATAGGCAGAGCTTGAACATATTTAAACGCATGGAACTGGAAAGAGTTTAATCATGGCAATGGAGGAGGCAGTATATTATGAAGAGAAAGCTTTTGCTTTGCCTGTCGGCGCTGTTGATATGGACGACCGCCGGGGCCTCGGCAGCATTTGCCGCCGACTATTTTGATACGAAGGATATCGGAAGCGGTGTGATCCATGTTACATATGACGGCGGCGGCAAGACAAAGGTGATCATCGAAAAAGGGGACAAGAAGTATACCTACGATATCAACAGCTCCGGAACGACGGAGAGCTATCCGTTGCAGCTTGGCAACGGCACCTATAAGGTCAGCCTGTTTGCCAACACTTCCGGAAATTCCTATCGGCTGATCTCGTCAAAGAGCATCGACGTGAAGCTTACCAACCCGAATTCAGTATATCTGACTTCGATTCAGAATATAAATTGGAACGTGGATTCAAAGGCGGTTGCAAAAGCGGTGGAGCTCACGAAGGGCGTGGACGATCTGCAGCAGAAAGCGAAGATATTATGGGATTACATGGTGAAAAACAACTCCTATGATTATCAAAAACTTGCCGCGGTATCCACGGGATACATACCGGTCATCGATCAGACCCTGGCCGACAAAAAAGGGATCTGTTATGACTTTTCTTCTTTATACGCGGCAATGCTGAGAAGCGAGGGAACGCCGGCAAAGCTGATCAAGGGTTACGCGCCGAAAAACGCCTCAGGCTATCACGCATGGAACGAGGTTTACGATAAGAACAAGGGCCAGTGGGTCATCATCGACACCACCTACGACCTTCAGGTGTTCCCTAAAAACCCGAATGTTCCGATGGAAAAGGATTCGAAGGATTTCAACAAGGTATACGAGTACTGATAAAAATAATTGACTTTCGGTATGAGTAAAGGCCATAATATGGGTACAAATAAAAAAGAAAGCTTGCGGAATATTTTTCGGCTATAGTGTAGAAACTCAACATAAACATATTAATGCGATATTGAAAGGGCAAACCCCCCGAAAGGGTGGGGCGCAAAACCAGGAGCCTAAAGCGGTCGTCCGGTGAGCCGGATATGTTTGCTATGGCGGTCCGGTTGCCACATATTTCATTACCCGAAATGAAACAGGATATGAAACATGTGGCTTTTTTATTTGGGAGAACGCTCTCGGGGGTGTATTTTGCCACTCTGCGCCATGGTCACAGAAAAAAACAAAAAACCGGTAAAAACTAGAAATTTATGACTGACATGTGACCGGTGAGTGGGATAATGGCGGCAACAATAAAGATATCGACAGCTATACGGGGAATTTTTCAAAATCAACCGCATCAAAGTGTGGTTAGATAGATCAAAGAGAAAATAGTGAAAAGGGCAAACCTGCCGAAAGGAAGGGGCGCAAAGCCAGGAGCCTAAAGCGATGGCCCGAGGATTCGGACCGATCTGTCATGGCAGTCCGGTTGCCACATATTTCATTCTCAAAAAAGTGTGTGTAAGGAGAGATGAAAAATGATGGCTCATTTTAAAGGAAAGAAGAAACCGAAAATTTTACTGGTCACAGCATTAATCTTAACCCTCCTTGTGACCTACGCCGTTCCGCTGACCGTTTTTGCGGACGACACCCTTCCCACGGGACAGCGACTGGAACAGCAGAATACGTCGGCTGATCCCGGCACAACGGATCCGGGAACGACTGATCCTGGCACAACCGATCCTGGAACGACTGATCCTGGCACAACCGATCCGGGAACGACTGATCCCGGCACAACCGATCCGGGAACGACTGACCCTGGCACAACCGACCCGGGAACGACTGACCCTGGCACAACCGACCCGGGAACGACCGATCCCGGCACAACGGATCCTGGAACGACTGATCCCGGCACAACCGATCCTGGCACAACTGACCCTGGAACGACTGATCCCGGCACAACTGACCCGGGAACAACGGATCCCGGCACAACCGATCCAGGAGCGCTTGATCCCGGCACAGTCGAGCCTGAAGGCGTTCAGATGTTAATGGCATTGCCAAAACCCGGGCTATCGCTGGAAGTCACCGCATCCGTCGATCCAGCATATCAAGGTGACGAGGTAACCTATACTTATAAGCTTCAGAATACTGGAAATATAGATCTTTCAAGTGTTATTATTACAGATCGGTTCCCAAAAGAGATCTCACGGCAAGTCATTTGGGGGGACCTTTTTACTACCTTGAAAGTTGGAGCAAAAGTAGAAGCAACTTATACGTATAAGATATCCGACGGGTACGATAAAAGCAGTCTGAAAAATGATGCACAAGTAACTGGAGCATATTGGGGAGTTGTGCCTGTATCTGGCGGAGCATCGGTTACCATCCAGATAAAAGAGAAACCGGATTATGACATCACCTTTACGAAGGAGGCTTCTGTGGCTTCTGCGGAGCCTGGAGATGTGATTCAATATACTTTTACAGTGGAGAATACCGGCAAGAAAAATTTGGGAAGCGTAATCCTGACAGATAAATTGTTTGGCGACGATTGGTCCTATGATTTGGGCAGCTTGCAAAAGGATAAAGAGGTCAGCTGGACTACGAGCTATGCTATTTCAGCGGAAGCGAGCGGAGTTCTGACAAACACGGCCGCCGCTACGGCGTTCGGAAAAGCGGTTCCCAAAACTTGGCTGGCGGCAGTGGTACAGTGGATTAATGATGAGATACTTGAGCTGCCCCAATGGCTTTTAAATATTTTAGGGATTGGCAAGGACGACATGGTGAAGGCAGAGGCTTCGGCAACTGTGACGATTTCTTCCCAAGAGGAACCGACAACACAGGTACCTGTCACATTCTATGTTTTGAAACATGGCAACCCAAGGCCGGACACTGAAGGAAGCCAGGATGAAAACAAATATACGGAACGGGGAATTTTGACGATTACGGCTCCCGGAGTGACAGTTGATAAAGGTAGGAGCCTGATCAATGAATTTACCTCTTCCGGAAATGACAAGGATGCTGTTGAAGGCAAAATCGTTGAGCTGAGCAGCCAGGAAGCGTATGAAGGCCTGATGAGCTCCATCAACGAGGAGATGAATGATGCGGCATATGGCGCCGTGCTGCCGACAGGCTGGTATATCGACTGGTATGACTTTAAATGGGAGGACGACGGATGGCATGTAGACGGAGATATTAAAGTAGATCAAGGTCAAGAGCCTCAGGACCCGGAAACGAAATATGAATATACGGTTTATTATAAGGTAGAAGGAACCGAGGAGCTTATTCATACAATATCGGGTTCCACAACAGCCGGCTCCATCACCATCCCCGAACCTGCTGACATTGATCATAGTAAATATAAATTTGCTGCTGGCTCTACTACCGGTGCTGTGACTTTCGATTTTGCCAACGATGAACCATCAGAAGGTTTATATGTTAAAACCGTCTGGTATGAGCCTGTTGGTAAAGAGGAGGATCAGATCGTCGGATATTATCATATTTGGTATTTGGTCAGCGGAAGCGGAATTAGCATTTATGACAGGGACAACACGGACTGCTGGGCTGCAGACGATTGGGATGATGAGACCGACGCGAGTTCTGTAACGGTAACCGGTCCCGCGCTATATGAGAAATATAAAAAATACGTGCCTGTAGCAAGTGAATTTGTTCCTGAGGAAGAGGGACCGGTATATTTTATGCTTAAAGGCATTGCATCAGGAATCTCTGATGGACCTGCGTTTGATAAGGATGGAGCAGTGACAATTAATTGGGATGATCCCGATCCAGGATATCATCAAGTAATCGTATGGTATGATCTGGAGAAATCGGATGAACCCAATACGCCAGATAATCCCATTAATCATGGCGGCAGAGGGAACAAACATAGCAGCACCCCAGACACGACGATCACTCCCGAGCAGGTTCCTGCCGCTCCTGTTGAGCAGGAATCACAGAAACCAGCGGATCCGGTGATCATGGATGACGCGGCAGTTCCCGCAGGCCCGCTGCCGAAAACCGGCGGTTT
>DLFX01000195.1:11664-14310 GCA_002482405.1 Firmicutes bacterium UBA7709
AGGCGCGCTGCTGGCAGGCGGAGGCACAGCCATTAAACTGAAGAACAGGAAGAATGGCGGAGAGAAATAAATAACCAAAGTTAAAAATTAAAATGCAACTGGGCTCTAGACTTGAAGGGCTTGGAATCAGGCCCTTCAAGTCGCTTTTTCCCAGACCTTTTGCACCAATAAAAAATATTTACATAAAACCTGATATATGACTGGCTTGTGACTGCTTTCGGCGATAATGAAAGTACGATCACAGTTTAGGGCAAGTGAATTCGGTAGCAGCCATATTGACGTACCCCGGTACGCAATAAAGGTTTCTATAAATGCTATTTAAAAGCAGGAGAATATTGAAAAGGCAAACCTGCCGAAAGGCANNCGCAAAGCCAGGAGCCTAAAGCGGCGGACCGTAGATTCGGACCGGTCGCCATGGTGGTCCGGCCGCCATATATTTCATTCCGACTTTTAAAGGAAACTTAAAAGAAAGGAGAAATGAAAGAATGGCTTTTTTTAATGGAAAAAAGAGATCGAAGCTATTCGTGGCGTTTCTGCTGACATTATCGATGATTGCAGTCTTTGCTTTGCCAATATCGATTTATGCGGCGGGAGACAACGCACGAGAGCCAACATTGACAGAAGGAACCCCAGTGGAGGAGGGCACAGACCTCACTCCGGCGGACAATCCAGAACCGGGAACACCGGCCGCCATCGAACCGGGAACGACGACTGACCCTGTGCAGGAAACTCCAGCCGCCATCGACACGGGAACTCCAGCCGACCCCGATCAAGGAACAGCGGTTGACCCCGAGCAGGGAACACCAGTCGACCCCGAACAGGGAACGACGACTGATCCTACTCCTGTCGTTGAGCCCCCGGCTGCCGGCGAAGAAGTGACCACCGATCCGGCGATCACAGAGGAAGAAGCCGCCACCGAGCCCGCGATTGTAGTGGAACCTACGGCAGCCACGCTGACGATTGTGCAGAGATTGTTGACCGAAGAAGGCAATGAAGAAGACTCACAAGTGATCGAAGGCCTTGAAGCCGGTCAGACAATTGATCTCGCGCAATATCTGGTGGATGTAGAATGGGCACAGTGCATTACGGAGGAAATGAACATCAGTCTGGATTCCGGAGAGAATACCGCTGTACTGGAATACGTAATTGTGGACCAGGAAGATGAGATCCAAGCAGCCGACGTCGATCCCGAGGGTATTCCGCAATAGGTGGAATTCAAAGTTTAGGAGGATAAGATGAAAACGAAAAAGATATTAGCCTGGACTTTGGTTCTGATGATGCTGCTCACATCGACACCTTTGATTGCCTTTGCCGATGGCGATAAGGATTGGACCACTCTCCAACCGGGCGATGTAATGGCCGATAAAAGGATCGTGGGCTATGACTCAGACGGAGATCCCATCGTTAAGTTGGAAGTCCGGGGAAAACCTGTGAAGACCGATTTGGGTGCAGATGTTATTCTGATTGTCGATAACTCCGGGAGTATGGGTGGAAATAATGGACAAATAACTTATACGGAGGAGTGCGGCGGTACCGTGACCAAAGCCTATGGCACATGGTATTGCAACGNNGACACTCTTACGGTAGTGGAACCACACCGTCGGGGACGACAGTAAAATCGGACGGTCATGGCGGATGGATTTGCACCAAACCAGTAACAAAAACGACGCACAGAATCGATTTGGCTAAAGAAGCATCTAAGGCCTTCGTTCAAAGTGTGTTGGGTGCTGACAGTAAAAACGAGGTTGCGCTGATTGGATTTTCTTCGGGAACGAAAAACTCCGGAACCCATCTCAATGAAACCGGAAGCAAACCGAATACAATTAATTTTACAACCAACTACACGATGATAGAGACAAGAATCACCAATATGTCTGCAGACGGCGGCACCAATTATACCGAGGCTTTGCAGAAAGCGATAGGCTATGCTGATAGCAGAGCTAATAAGGATAAGCCTCTTTATGTGGTGATGATGTCTGACGGAGCCCCCGGATCGAGCGGGAACAGCCCTAACGACCCGACCTGGAACGGCAGCGCCCAGGCCACCACATTAAAAGGTGATGGATACACTGCAACCATTTATACTGTGGGAATCGGCTTGAGTGATTCTGCGGCAGGGCCTTTAAAGGCACTCTCAACTCAGAGTAACAATGCACCTTTGTATCAGAACGTAGCTGTAGCTACTATGAATACAGACTTGGCAAATGTTCTGAGGCAAATTGCCGGAGCTATTAAAACCACACAAGCCGGAAGAGCCACGCGCATGACCGACGTCGTTAATCTGGAGGACTTTATCTGGGAAGGATTTGTCGATCAATCTGGTAATCCTTTGCCGGAAGCTCCCGCAGTCTACAATGCTGCCAATGGAACCATCACCTGGGAGATTGGGCAAACCAGCGAAGATGGTGTGGTCATTTACTTTAAGGTCAAGCTAACAGATGCGAATCGGCTTAAGGGAGGCACGTACGACACCAACACAAGCGTAGGGGTAACCTATACAGATGTGGATAATCATGGGCAGACGATACCAGAAAGCCAAATAGGTTCTCCAAATGTAACGGTAGCGCCTGAAAAGTACACGGTAACGTATGATCCCGGAACCCAGGGGACCTTCACGGCACAGGAAACGGAAGACCTCGTATACGG
>DLFX01000062.1:0-132 GCA_002482405.1 Firmicutes bacterium UBA7709
GAAATCGAAAAAGCGCATCCGGACGTATTCAACATCCTGCTCCAGCTGCTGGACGACGGCAGGCTCACCGACAATCAGGGCAGGACCGTAGACTTTAAGAACACCATCGTTATCATGACCTCCAACATCGGC
>DLFX01000062.1:196-1229 GCA_002482405.1 Firmicutes bacterium UBA7709
AATTTTTAAACCGTATCGACGACGTCGTAATCTTTTCGCCCCTTACCGAGGAGCAGATCATAAAGATCATCGATATCGCAATGGTTCAGATACAGGAAAAGCTTACGGAAAGAAATATCACTGTGACCCTGACCGATTCCACAAAGCGGTATATCGCCCAGGAGGCCTACTCTCCGGCTTATGGAGCAAGGCCGGTCAAGCGGTATCTGCAGAAGCATATTGAAACGGAGATTGCTTCAAAGATTATAAAAGGCGAGGTAAGCGACGGTGAGAATATCACCATCGATATCAAAAACGAAGGATTGAGCTTCTAAATAAGGCTATCCAATATAAGATGCAGGCTCTTGCGGTTTTTCGCCGACAAGGACCTGTATTTTTTAATTATTTCTGCTTCATCCTCATTTAATTCATATGAATCGGTCCTTTCGATCCTGCGGCAAACCTCGGTATTTCCGACCAGATAGTCTATCGAGGTGTCAAAATAAGCGGCAAGCTGTTTCAATGTTGCGATATCAGGTTCGTAAATGCCGTGCTCATAGCTGTGAATGCTTTGCTGTGTAATTCCCAGTTGATTTGCAAGTTTTTCTTGACTTAAACGTGCTTTTTCACGCAATTTCTTTAAATTTTTCATCGAATTATCACCTCTGATCCCATTTTAGCAAGCCAGGGTCGCATTTCATAAAATGTTTTTCTTTTATTTACAACAAGAAAAACTTGTTATATAATACATCCAGTGCCATTACTAGTATAATCAGCATTTTTCATATTACTCAACCAATAGAACGAAAAGCCGATAAAGCTTCGAGGAAAAAGTTTTGAACCAGCGCACCGTACAAAGGGATACCGACCGGACAACCGATCACAATGAATTTTTTTATCATCTTTTTCAGCACTCCACGATCGGGCAGGTGGTGGTAAATAAGAATATGGATATTCTGTTTGCAAACGACCAGGTCTTCTGCTGCTTTCAGTCAGAACCCAGGGATGTTGCCGGACTGTCTTTCGGAGCTGCATTCCGCTGTATGAAGCTCCG
>DLFX01000062.1:1300-3096 GCA_002482405.1 Firmicutes bacterium UBA7709
CTCTTTTCAGTCAGAACGCCGCAGAGTGAGAAAATGGTTTCAGCTGAGCGGCGGAAAAATGACCTGGCAGGGAGAGCAGTATGCGGTGATGGCGCTTATCGATATCTCCGAAATGAAACAAAAAGAGAGGCATTTAAAGACAAAGCTCACCCTTGACCTTGCTACCGGAACGCTGAATAAAACCTGTCTGATGGATTCTCTGAGACAGATGATGGAGCCGGGCAGGGCCGGAGGCGATTTCACCATCTGCATGATAGATTTTGATCACTTCAAGCTGATCAACGACCGGTACGGACATTTGATGGGAGACAAGGTCCTGGAGGTATTCTCCAGCATCGCCCACAGCCATATACGGGGCAATGATCTGATCGGAAGATATGGAGGAGAGGAATTTATCTTTATCTTTCGTGAGGTCGATGAGGAACAGGCTTTACAGATACTGAAGCGGATCCACGGGGAGCTTGAGCAATACTTCTCTACGGAAATAGAAATCCCGGTGACCTTCAGCGCGGGGGCGATATCTGTGGGAGTGGTAAACGGACAGATTCATTATACAGACCTGATCGGCAGCGTTGACAAGAGGCTTTATCAGGCCAAAAGGCTGGGGAAGGGAAGGGCCGTAAGCAGCGCGGGCGAGACCGTATTCACAAGCTTCGGCTTGGAGCCGGAAATCGGTTCGGAAGAGGTTTTATAAAAAGGAAGCGATTCTACAAAAAAATAGGAAAGAGCGGAAGTTTAGCCCCCGCTCTTTTTTATCCTATGTATATGAGTGATTGATCTTTTGTTTACTTGCTGTTTACTTGTTAAAGTTCAGTTCTAATCCTAGATGACGCCCTGAGCCAGCATTGCTTTCGCGACCTTCTGGAATCCTGCGATATTTGCGCCGGCCACATAATTTCCGGGCATGCCGAATTCTTTGGAGGATTCGTCGCAGGCCTTGAAGATGTCTGTCATGATCCTGTCGAGTCTGGCGTCTACTTCTTCGAAGGTCCACTCCAGCCTCTGGCTGTTCTGCGACATTTCGAGAGCTGAAGTAGCAACTCCGCCTGCGTTTGCAGCCTTTGCCGGGCCGACGAGAATGCCCTTGGACAGGAAGTACTTAACCGCTTCGTTTGTGCAAGGCATGTTAGCGCCTTCACCGACCGCGTAGGTTCCGTTGGCGACTAATTTCTTCGCTGTTTCTTCGTTGATGTCATTCTGGGTGGAGCAGGGAAGAGCGATGTCGCATTTGGTATCCCATACGGATCCTCCGGCAACATATTTTGCGTTGGTACGTGTTTTTACATATTCGCTGATTCTTGCTCTTTCAACTTCCTTCAGTCTCTGAACGGTAGCGACATCGATTCCGTCCTCGTCAACCACATAACCGTTGGAATCGGATACCGCAACAACTTTTGCGCCGTAGGACTGAGCCTTCTGGCAGGCATAGATCGCGACGTTTCCGGAACCGGAGATAACGACTCTCTGATCCTTGAAGCTCTTTCCGTTTGCCTTCAGCATTTCTCTTACGAAGTATACGAGTCCGTAGCCGGTAGCTTCGGTTCTTGCCAATGATCCGCCCCAGCCGATCCCTTTTCCTGTCAGCACGCCGGTGAACTCATTTCTGATCCTTCTATACTGTCCGTACATGAAGCCGATTTCTCTTCCGCCTACGCCGATGTCGCCGGCGGGAACGTCCGTGTTAGGTCCGATGTGCTTGCAAAGCTCGGTCATGAAGCTCTGGCAGAATCTCATCACTTCCGCGTCGGATTTGCCTTTGGGGTCAAAGTCTGATCCGCCCTTGCCGCCGCCGATGG
>DLFX01000062.1:3226-4259 GCA_002482405.1 Firmicutes bacterium UBA7709
TCCACCCAGGGAACGCGGAACATGATTTGTCTTTCCGGCTCAAGGAGTCTTTCGACGATACCGGCCTCAACGTATTGAGGGTTTTTATCCAATACAGGAGCAATAGATTCAAGAACCTCCTCTACGGCCTGATGGAATTCTACTTCGCCAGGGTTTCTTTTTTTAACATCGTCCAAATACTTTTGCACATTAACTGTCATTTTTTTACTCCTCTCTTTCAATCACGATTGTAAAATTATAATAAAAAGTAAGTTTTCTTTCACACTTACATTAACATAACCAAAAAACAGAGTCAACAATTATACAAGGGAAAATGGCCGTTTTTGCAAAGTTCTAATATTCTGAAAACAGTTGAAAATCCACCAATTTAGCCGTGGATTTTGTATACTGTACGGAGGTAAACGGACAAATTGATGTTAAAATGAATAAATATTGAAAAATAAACGGTGCAGAACCTCACAAAAGTAAATGTAATTAAATTACATTTACTCTATTCGACAAAAAACGACAAATGTAAAAATATGTAATACAATTTTCAAAAAGAAGGAAATTTTTCCGTTTGAAGGATAAGCTGAATCAATCCCGATGAATTTTCTGACAATGACTGAGAAATCTGATAAAATGATTTTATAAATGATGTTCCATTGAAATCGAAACCGTATCGTGTTATATTAAATATTGTTATAAATTTCAAAGATAGGAGTCGCTATGATAACAGAAATTCACAAAGAGTATTTAACAGAAAAAATAGGAAATGACGGAAATGTAGAGTCCTGCGGGTTTATCGTTCCCGAAAAATTCAATTTTGCCTATGATATAGCCGACAGGATTGCGCTGGAAGATCCCCGGCGCAGAGCGATGCACTGGAGCAACGAGGCCGGAGAGAAGCATGTATTTTCCTTTGGCGATATCAAAGAGCAGAGCGATCGCGCGGCGGCTTATTTTCAGTCCCTCGGCATCGGTAAGGGCGATCGCGTCATGTTGATTCTGAAGCGGCATTATCAGTTTTGGTTTGCCATAATGGGGCTCCATA
>DLFX01000062.1:4305-9871 GCA_002482405.1 Firmicutes bacterium UBA7709
CCTCGGAAAAATAGATATCAAGGCTGTGGTCTGCACGCCGGAAAATGACGTGCCTGAGCATTTTGAAGAGGCCGAAAAGGATGCGGATAAGAGCTTGATCAAGATTCTGGTGAGGGAGGACCGGACGGGATGGCTTTCCTTTGAGCAGGGTCTGGCGGAAGCGGGCGAATTTAAGCCTCTGCCTTCTTCGGAATGGCCCGACATCCACGATACCATGCTGATCTATTTTACCTCCGGCACAGAGAGCATGCCTAAGATGGTGTCCCACGATTATTCTTATCCCATCGGACATATTCCAACGGCGAAATATTGGCATAACGTGGACCCGGATGGATTGCATTTGACTGTCGCGGACACAGGCTGGGCGAAATCGGTCTGGGGCAAGCTTTACGGACAGTGGTTTATGGGAGCCGGAATCGCGGTTTACGATTATAACAGATTTACCGCCCACGCGCTGCTGACAAGGATAGCGGAGGACAGGGTCACCACATTCTGCGCGCCTTCCTCCATTTACCGCGTTCTGGTCCAGGAGGACCTTGAAAAGTACGATCTGAGCTGCGTTCAACACTATGTGGTGGCGGGTGAGGCCCTCAACCCGGAGGTCATCGATAAGTTTTCCCAGATGACCGGAAAGGATATTTTTGAAGGTTACGGTCAGACGGAAATGACGCTGACCATCGCAGTGATGCACTGGATGAAGGTGAAGCCGGGCTCCATGGGAAAACCCGGAATGCAGTATCACATCGAGCTTCTGGATTCCGAGGGACAGGCGGTGCCGACGGGAGAAACAGGGGAGATCTGCGTTTTTACAAAACTGGGCGAACTGCCGGGAATGTTCCTTGGATATCCGGACGAAGAAGAGATGGGCCAGTCAAGATGGCATGACGGAGTTTACCACACCGGCGATCTGGCATGGCGCGATGAGGACGGATACTATTGGTTTATCGGCAGAAACGACGATGTGTTCAAGAGCTCGGGATACCGCATCAGCCCCTTCGAAATTGAAAACCTGATCATGGAGTTTCCCGGAATCCTGGAATGCGCGGTTACCGGCGCGCCGGAAAAGCTGAGGGGAAACGTGATCAAGGCGACCATCGTCCTCGCAAAGGGAACGGAGCCGTCGGCAAAGCTGAAGGCGGAAATAAAAGCATACCTGAAGTCCCGCGTCGCGTCCTATAAGATTCCCCGGCAGTTTGAATTTGTCGAGGAACTGCCGAAAACCAGCAGCGGCAAGATTAGGCACAGCGAAATCAGGAATAAATAAACATTCTATTTACATGAGAGCTGCGGCAACTTGCCGCAGCTCATTTCAAATCTAAAATTGCGGGCGGGGCAAACCGCCGGGCCTCACTTATAAGCCTTGACTCCAAGCAGCTCATCCACGGTGACGANNTTTCAGGCAGAACCTGGCGGATAACGGAATCCTTTTGATAATCGTGCATGAGAACGATGGAGCCGTCCCGTATGTCGGGCATCGTGTTGATCAGGATCTGGTCGACATTCCGGTCCCGCCAATCGTTGGTATCGACAGACCATTTTATGACGCTGTAACCCATGTCCGCAAGCTGCCGTATATTATCATCCGAGACAAAGCCGTAGGGAGGGCGTATCAGGGCTGTTTTCAAGCCGGTGACCTCCTTTAAGGCGTTCTCAAGATTCATGATTTCCCCTGTCAATTGGGGCTGGGTCAGCGTCCGCAGGTCCGGATGGCTCCAGGTATGGCTTGCAGTGGTATGGCCTTCTTTTACGATTCTTTTGATGATATCGCCGTTTCCCGTCACATTGCTTCCCACCAGAAAGAAGGTGGCGTGCACGCGGTATTTTTTCAGCAGATCCAGCGTCGCCGCCGTGGTATCTTTGTCGGGACCGTCGTCAAATGTCAGCGCAACTCTCCGCCCGCCCGGGCTCCCTTTATAATAAAAGGACTGGGGGAATTTAGCCACGACGGGCGACAGCTCCTGGTCGATATCGGCGAGTTCTTCTTCTCTGCTCGAACGCACGGGAAGGACGAGCTCCTGGCCGATAGACAGGCTGCTTGAATCCGTCAAATGGTTTTCCACCGCGAGATCCGTCGTGCTGGTCCCCAGCTTGCGGGAAATGCCTGATAAAGTGTCCCCGGATTTGACGGTATAAACCTTTGGCACGATCAACATCTGGCCTGCATATATCCTGCCTCGGTCCGATATTCTATTGACGTCGGCCAATACGGCCAGAGATATTCCAAACTCTTTAGCGATTCCATACAGCGTGTCTCCCGGTCTGACCAGATGAGTCTGCTTGTTCAAGGTGGGAATAATCAAAACCTGACCCGAATAGATTCTGGAAGGGTTTACGACATATTGATTATTTCCCAGCAGGGAATCGGTTGTGAGTCCATATTGTCTCGCAATACCGCATATGGTTTCCCCGGGCTGCACGCGGTGGACCTGGTCCGCGTAGACCGGGCCTGGCGTCCATAAAAGGCTGATAACCGCAATAAATAAGACGATAATTTTCTTAACCATCAATGTTCCTCAGTGTTCATCAAGTACTAATCAGCACCCATCAATATTCATCAATGTTCTTGATGTTCTTGCAAATCCTTATTTGAATGCTCTTCGATGCTTTTGCAAATCCTTATCTGCCAGGTAGTCTGCCGCTTTAGTGAAAAAATATTCATTGGGTCGTTGAGGCGCCGGAGTTTGCGCGGCTTATTTGTTCAAAGAAAAAGCCAGCGTCATTAGGCGCTGGCCGGTGGCAAGGGTTTGCATTTCTTAGAGTTTCAGTTTTCGTCCCGAAGCCGCAGCACGACGGCGGGATCGTAGACGGAATTGATCTTCAGGGCGTAGGAGTTTTTATTTTTGATATCGTCGTCTGTCACATAATGGACGTCCAGAAGACCTTCCGACTGATAGCCGGTCTTCAGGAAGTTCATTTCGGAAAGCGCCCTGCTCCAGCCTCCAAGCCAGATGCTCAACTCCTGCTTTTGCTGCTCGTCGCCGTCAAAATGGATCAGCAGGTCGATGTCGCTGTTCAGCCTCGCGGTACAGGTACTTGTGCTGCCGAAGAGATCGACGCCTTTGACGGAAAAGGCCTTCATATCCATGAGGGCGGCGATCTTCTCCGCCATGTAATGACGCCATTTCCAGCCTTCGCTGTCCGAACTGTCCCTGGCATCCTCATCATCCATCAGGCTTTCGTGATACTTTCTGCCGGCCCGCTGAGGCTGCTCCAGGAAGGCGACCGCTTTTCCAAGATCGGCGTTCATAAGGACGACCATATCCTTTTTAAAATAGTTTTCCGATATGTTGATGACCTTGATGACATCCCGCAGGTCGGCGTAAGCCGGCAGCATCGCTTCCAGCGCGTTGGTGTTCTTCTGGAAGAAGCTCGTCTGGAATACGATCCCTTCATCCTCGGGATAAAGGGGCAGATATTTGATATTTGCTTCCACGAGATCCTGGAAAAAGTGGGTCCCGAAAGAAAGCTCCGGCTGATGCCTCGATTTCTTTTTTGCGATTTCGATGAGCATGGCGGAATTGCTGATATCGGAATAGGTTACTGGGACGCCGAGCTTGATATCCCCGCGGCTGCCCCAGCGCCCGGGGCCCATCAACAGGAAGCTCCTCCGGTAAAGGATCCGGTTCAGTTCGCTGACGGCGTTTCCGACCCTCACCAGATCCTGGTGATTTTCCAGCTTTCCATATTCCTCCGGATCGACATACACCACGGTTTTTATGCCCGTCACTTTTCCGTTGGTGATGTATTTGTTCGCTGTGAAGATGGTATTCTGAGAGGGTATGTCCGTGGGTATGGCAACGGGAACGTTGTCCCGGCTCTTGCTCTGGGCGCGGCACTGGAGAATGTACAGAAACTCTCCGTCGCTGGCAAATTCGACGTCTACCGGGAAGTCCAGCTTTTCCGACAGCAGCGACATGATCACCCTGAGCTGCGAAATGACCGGCGTCTTGTTGATCAGTCCGTCGAAGGTGATGACGGGCGTGTCATGTTCCGAGTTGGTGCTGTATTTATTGTAATCGGTGATCATATCGCCTCTCAGGTATGACGCTACCTGGCCCAGATAAGGGGTGTCCAAGCCGTAATCCCTGATAAACTCTTCGATATTGATGGTCACGAACCGGTTGTTCTCCATGTCGAGGACATCCATCATCTGAGGAGAATATTTCTTCATTTCCTGGGGCACATGATTGACGCGGAGTCTTGGCTGGCCCGGTGAGACCAGGATTGGGAAATCGTCGCCGACTCTGTCCACAGCCCGGGTTCCGAGGCCCATGACCATGCGGAGCAAACCATCCTCCCGTTTCAGGCGGGGAGACCACAGAAATTCGTTGTTGCTGAAGCCGACTCCGGCGAACAGCGGGAAAAAGTAGGGACCGACCCTGCGCCCGACGACCTCCTGGATCATCACTCCCATCTGTTCCGAATAATCCAACAGGCCGTGTTCCTTCCGGTACTGGATGGAATCGGGGTTGAACATGGAGGCGTAGACCTCCAAAATTCCTTCGGTCAGGCTCTTTAAGCGTTCGACCTTCGTTCCCTCATTGGTTAAAAACAGGCTCTTGTATTTTCCGGAAAAGGCGGTGTTCCTCTGATCCTCCAACAGGCTGGAAGACCGGATGATTAAAGGCTTTCCTTCGCATTGGTCCAGAACCTGATTCAGCTCGCTCAGAATGTAAGGGGAGAGATGTCCGCCTTTGATGGAATGAACAACCTTCGGATAGCTGATTCGTATTTCGAGGATATCGCGGTATTTGTGCTCGTTGAGCTCATCCATGTGATTGTCATGAAGAAAATTCGTCAGTGCGTCGGCTGAGATATACCAGGTATTTACCATCTTGACGTTGCTGAAGGAGGGGTTGCGCTCAATATGGGATTTTATGATTTTGTTTGCAAGGAAAAAGCCCGTGGCTTTTCCGCCGACTTTTCCCGAGCTTCTGGGGGCGCAGATAACCCTCTCCAGCAGTTCGCAGAAATCCGCTACGGACAGAACTTTTCTCGCGCTTTCGATCATCGACGAGCTGTCGGTCAGGAATCTTCGCACCAGTTCGACGATAAGCCAGCGCTTTGTCGCTCTGCTGGCCGTATCGCTGGTTTTGACCGCTTTCAGGTACTGAGCCAGCGCGTTTGCGATATCCTTGACGTCTGAGTTCCTTTTATCCACAAGCTTGATCAGCTCATAGGTCCTTCCCTGGTAGATCCACAGATTGATATGATCGAAGATCTGCGCATTATCGAAACAGGACCTGGCGGCATTAAAGACGGCGTTGCTCAGGAGCGTAACATCCATAGAGGGCATATCGCTGCGCGGAAAGTTGATTTCACCCTGAAAATCGTGCTCCGTCCAGTTCATTTCGCGAAAGACGTCGCCGACATAAGCCGGATCATTTTTTGCAAGAAGGGTGAGCATTTTCTCGCAGACGTAAAGCAGCGTGTCATGGTCCGTATTCTGAAGGAACAGCAGGATCGCTTCCCAATTGCTCCTGGATTCGGCGGATGAAAGCTCTTCATAAAATATCCGGCTGGATATTTTGCCTGCAATGGATGTCAGCAGCTTTTTCTCCTCTTC
>DLFX01000062.1:9888-10984 GCA_002482405.1 Firmicutes bacterium UBA7709
CCTCTCGCGTTGCCGCCGATGATGATATCGGACCGTATTTCATCGGCGGGGGCTTCCGGCATGGGACCCGTGGAATAGAGCTTGCCGTCCAGGGAAATCAAAACAGAGCAGGAGTGCACATTACAAAATCCTTTTGGAAGCAGCCTGCAGATATCTGACAGAATTTCCGGGATGGAAGCCTTGGTCAGAGCCTCATCCACCTTATATAATGTCTCCAGTTCTTTTGCGCGTTCTTTCAGAGAGTCGACAGAAGAATTGTTTATTGCGCTTGCCATATTTTACCTCCCGGTTATGATATATAATATGAAAACAAAAAAATATTCAGGCTATACCAATATGATATAGCCTGAATTGTTAAAAATCAATCGAATTGTTAAATTAAACCCAGCCGCGAAGCTTAACAGCTTCCGCAACGCGGTTGATGGCAATTACATAAGCCGCGTCACGCATGTACAGCTTTTTGTCGACGGAAACGTCATAGACGGCATGGAACGCCGAAGTCATGCGGCTATCCAGTTTTTCCAGAACCTCTTCCTTTGTCCAGAAATAATTCTGGTTGCACTGTACCTGTTCAAAATAGCTGCAGGTTACGCCGCCTGCATTGGCCAGAAAATCGGGGATCAGGAAGATGCCTCTCTCCTGGATCAGGGGGTCGCAGTCCGGTGCGGTGGGGCCGTTAGCGCCTTCGCAGATCACCTTTACCTGCTTGCTGATCTTCGGGAAAGCAGCGGCGGTTACCTGATTTTCAAGAGCGCAGGGGAGCAGAATATCTACGTCCTGAGCGATCCATTCGTCGCCGGCAAGAATTTCACAGCCCATAGCCTTGGCTTTATCTTTGTCGATGGTGCCATAGGAATCCTTGATGGAAACCATCTTGTCGATGTCAAGGCCTTCCATCTTCCGGAAGGTGTAGGATTTGCTGTCATGCTGATCCCAGGACGAAATCGCGATGATCTTGCCGCCCAGTTTGGTATAAAGCTTTGCCGCGTATTCGGCAACGTTGCCGAAGCCCTGCAGACTTGCAGTGGTCTTCTTGATATCTATTTTCAATTCCTTCAGTGCTTCACGAAGGTTATATACAACTCCATAGCCTGTA
>DLFX01000249.1 GCA_002482405.1 Firmicutes bacterium UBA7709
GCGCTACCATCGCGCCTCTTTACGATAAGCTTACGAAATCGAACATCAAACATATATTGGTCCGCCATGAACAGCATGCGGGCCACGAAGCAAGCGGCTACGCGAGAATCAGGAAAAGACCGGGAGTCTGCATGACCACCTCCGGCCCCGGCGCCACCAACCTGATCACCGCGCTGGCCACCGCCTACATGGACAGCATTCCCCTTGTCGCGTTTACCGGCCAGGTCAGCAGCGAGCTTTTGGGAAGGGACGTATTTCAGGAAGCCGATATCACCGGCGCGGCGGAGCCTTTTACAAAATACAGCTATCTGGTGAAAAACCCGGAGGATCTGCCCCGGGTCATCCATGAAGCGTTTCATATCGCCTCTACGGGCAGGCCGGGACCGGTCCTCATCGACATTCCGGTCAACGTCCAGACGAAGAGATTTGATTTCACTTTGCCGGCAGCCGTGGATCTTCGCGGCTACAAACCGACCATCAAGGGCCACGCGGGCCAGATCAAGCGCGTGAAGCAGGCCATCAACAATGCGGAACGGCCTGTGATCTGCGTCGGCGGGGGAATCTTCGCCTCCGACGGGCAGCGGGAGCTTGCGCAGTTTGCTGAAACGCTGAACATACCGGTTGTATCCACCATGATGGGGATCGGAGCCATACCGACCGCCCATCCTTTATATATGGGAATGCTTGGCATGCATGGCAAATCCGTTGCAAACCAGGCGATTTCCAATTGTGATCTGCTGATCATCATCGGCGCCAGGGTTTCCGACCGCGCGGTCCTGCTGCCCGCGAACGTGGGAAAGGGCACCAAAATCGTCCACATAGACATCGATCCGGCGGAAATCGGAAAGAACGTGAGCACGCTGATTCCGGTAGTGGGCGACGCAAAGGAGATCCTGACCCAGATCATGGAGGTCGAACCTGCCCCAAAGACCGGCGAATGGGTCGGCGCTCTTCAGGACAAACGGGAAAAGCTTACCTTGGATTACGAGCCGAGAGAGTTTGGGATCAATCCGAAGGCCTTTGTCAACATGCTTTCCCTGAGCCTGCCGGAGGACCACGTTTACTGCGCCGACGTGGGCCAGAATCAGATATGGTCCGCCGCCAACTGCGAAGTGCGCACGGGGAGATTTCTGACCTCGGGAGGAATGGGAACCATGGGGTATTCCATTCCCGCGGCCATCGGGGCAAAGCTGGCCGATCCGTCTAAAACCGTTGTGGCCGTATGCGGCGACGGCTCTTTCCAAATGGAGATGATGGAGCTTGCCACGATCTGCCAGAACGGCGTAGACGTCAAGATCGTCGTCATGAAGAACAACAAGCTGGGGCTGGTGAAGGAGATCCCGAAGAATTCATATAAAAACAATGAATTCGCCGTGGACCTCACCGGAAGCCCTGATATAGTCGCTATCGCGGGTGCTTACGGCATCCCCGGGAAAAGCATCGACAATATGGACGCCGCTAAAGAGGCCATTGCCGAAATGCTCGGGCATAAAGGCGCATATCTGCTGGAATGCATCGTCGACGAGAACGAATCGTCTCTGTAGCGAGGCGCCGTTTTGTAAAAATGCAAATGAATCGGAGGAAAAACTATGAAGCATGTGTTAACTGCACTGGTAAATAACCAGCCCGGTGTGACGAGCAGGGTGTCGGGGCTTTTTCGGAGACGGGGGTATAACATCGATTCTTTCGTGGGAAGCTCCACGGAGGACGAACGGTATTCCAGGCTGACCATCGTCGTTCAGGGGGACGATATCGTCATCGCCCAGGTGCTGAGCCAGCTGGAAAAGCTGGAGGATATCATCACCATTGAAGATATCCGGTCCGAGGATATGATCAGCAAGGTCCTTCTCTTTATGAAGGTCAAGGCGGACGTCAACGACCGGGTGGGCATCATCGTCGTCGCAAACGCATGCAACGCGAGAGTCGTTGAAATGAGCAAGGATTATCTGATCCTGGAAGCCCTGGAAACGGAGGAACGAATCAGTGAAATGATTGAAATTTTCAAACCCTACGGAATCATTGAACTGGTCAAAACCGGCGTGATCGCGATGAAGAGGTGAGAAAGAGATATGATACACACAATCGCAGTATTGGTAGAGAATAAGGCTGGCGTCCTGGCCCGGATTTCGGGGCTGTTCGCCAGAAGAGGATTTAACATAGACAGCCTTGCCGTGGGAACCACAGAGGATAAAAACATCTCCAGAATCACTCTGCTGGTGGATGGAGACGACTATATCGCGGAGCAGGTCACCAAGCAGCTGAACAAGCAGATCGACGTCATCAAGGTGAGAAAGCTGAACCAGGATGAAATCACGCGGCGGGAGCTCGTTCTCATCAAGGTGAAGATGTCCACGGCCCAGCGCGGCGAGATCATCGATATCGTAAAGATCATGCAGGGCCAGATCGTCGATATCTCCCATTCGACCCTTACGGTGGAGCTTGCCGACAGGCCCGAGAAGGTGGACCTGCTCATCGAGTTGCTGTCCCCGTACAATATCGTCGAAGTTGCCAGGACCGGAACCATCGCGCTGCAAAAGGGAACGGATATCGTATAAACACAGAAAATTAAAAGGTAAGCGCCCGGAAGAACAAATCTTCCGCGGCGCCTTTTTTATCTGTCAAAAAATATCGTTCCGAAAAAGGATATGTGCTCGAAAATTTTGAGTGTGGAGTAGCCAAGGGGGCCGGCGTGTTCAAAATTTCANNACGTTCAAAATATCACTAAACAATCGAATTTCCTGCCCCAACCTCAAAATTTGAACACTTGCGCCCAGTTACCCTCACAAAGCTGCAAATTTTGCACATTTGAGAAAAGCCCAAAGAAATCCCCAAATCGCCGCGGTGGGTATGCTCAGGAGAGATTGCGCATAAAGAGGTCATAAAGAACCGCCTAAAAAGGGCCGCTTAAGAATATCCGCGTCGGCAGGGAGCCATAATAAACAAGTATGAATAATAGGTGTGAATAACAAAAAATAATAAACAAGTATAAATAACAGGAATGGTAACAAGAGTAATAAAAAGTACGAATGGCACTTGACCTTTTAAAAAGGAGGANNAAAATATTTTATTTAAAATAGAAAGGATGTAAGCAGGATGAGAGTTAAAAATATCAATCATATCGCGATCATCGGCACAGGTATGATAGGAGCGAGCATGGCGGCTCTTTTTACCGGGAACGGGTACAAGACCACGATGCTTGCGGTCAATGAACAGGAAGAAAACAGGGGAAGAAGCAATTACGATACTTGCTTTAATGATTTGATCGATAAGAAGCTTGTAACGAGGGAGCAGGCGGACCGGTGTTTGAAACTGCTGAACCTGACCCTCGATTATACCGATATCGCCGACGCTGATTTTATCTTTGAATGCGTATTCGAACAGCTCGAGGTAAAGCATTCTGTTTACGAGAAGATCGAGCAGAACTGCAAACAGTTCAAGGCGTTGGCGTCGTCCACTTCCGCCATCTCAACCGACGATCTGGCCGAAGGCCTGAAGAACAACAGGGAAAAGCTGGTGGTCGCTCATCCGTACAATCCGCCGCATCTGGTGCCTTTCGTCGAGGTCGTAAAGAGCAAATACACTTCGGATGAAGCTGCACAGCTTGTATATGACATACTGGAATCCACAGGGCGCAAGGTAATCATCATGCAGAAGAGCGCGCCGGGCTTTGTCGCAAACAGACTGCAGCATGCGCTGCTCCGGGAGGCTGTCAACATCGTGGAGGAAGGCCTGGCAACCCCCAGGGACATCGACAAGGCGCTGATGTACAGCTTTATGCCGAGATATACCTCGGTAGGCCTTTTCGAGCATCAGGACGCCGCGGGGCTTGACCTGGTAAAGAACATCGAGGACTATCTGCTGCCGACTCTGAGCAACCGAGCCTCCACTCCCGAACTTTTCAATAAATTGGTCCAAGAGAACCACCTGGGAATGAAAACAGGAAAGGGCGTTTACGATTGGCCGGAAGAAGCGCAGGAGGATTTCCGCAAGCGCGCTGCCGCACCGTATCTGGGCTATTTCAACTGGGATATCCCAAAAGAATAAGCTTCTCCTACTTTTCTAATATTATAAAAATATGGAAACGGCGGAATCAAAGATTTTGCCGTTTCCATATTTTATGTCAAGGCTGGCGGCTGCCAAGGCGCTTTCCTGCCGCCGCCGTTTTCCGGACATTTCCCCAGTCACCGGATAATACCAAAAAATATAATCGATTATAGTTAAATACTTCTTGAATTAGAGCACGATTGTGGTAAAATAGTAGTACAAAAACATAATCGATTATATATAAGGCAATATGTTATGCGCGCAACAAAATCTCAAAAAAGCGCCGGTTTCTTATAAAAACATATAAAACTTGCAATAATATACATAGGATAAAACTCCGGTTCTATGTTTGACAATCTTGGCGGCAAATGCTTTCAAGGTTTCAAAATAAAACAAATCATATTTTTGAGGAGGAAAATGTATGAAAAGAAAAGGAATCAGGCTCATTGCTCTGGCGCTTATGGTACTGCTTGTGAGCATGACGCTGCTGGCGGGTTGCGGTTCGAAAGAGAACACGGCCGATCAGGGCGGTGGTGATACGGCGAAGGATCTTCCTACAGTTGGTATTACAACGGGCTCATCCGGTACAGTTTGGCGTAATATCATGATCGATTCTTTGGAAATGGTCGGAGATGAGTACAAGGATGCCGGCAAGATCGCTGATTATAAAATTGTTAACAACGTTAACAATGGAGATGCGACGGAACAGGCGAACATAATTCGTGATTTTATTTCCGAAGGCGTTGACATCATACTTGTCAATCCAAACTCTCCCGATGCGTTGAACGGAGTTATCAAAGAAGCTCAGGACGCAGGAATTCTGGTTCTGTCCTTTGACGCTACCGTAACCGCTCCCGACGTTGTCAACGTGACCCTTGACCACTATGCATGGGAAACGAAAAATGCAGAATTTATCTGTGAGACACTCGGCGGAAAAGGCAATGTAGTTGATATCCACGGAATCGACGGACATCCGGCTGACAATGAGCGTATCAGAGCTACGGATGACGTGCTGAAAAAGTATCCTGACATCAAGCTGATCGCCAGAACTTCCGGCGGATGGGACGAGACAAAGGGTAAGGAAGTAGCTACCCAGATGATCGGTTCCGGACAGAAGATCGACGGTGTATTCACTCAGGACGGCATGGGCTATGGCGTATTCTCCGCATTCAAGGATGCAGATAAGCTCCCGACGGTCATGTTTGGTGATCCGGGAACCGCGTTCTTCAAAGAATGGAAAGCGCTCCGTGATGCAGGCGCAAACTTCAAGGCTTGCACACAGCCAAATCCTCCGGGAATCGGCGGAACAGGATTCAGAATCGCTTTAAATCTCTATGATGGCAAAGAATTTAAAGATGACATCCTGAAAGGTACCACCTACTATTACGTCGTAAGCTCCTTCTACACGGATGAGAACTTCGATGAAGCTTGGGAAATGCTGAAAGACAAGCCTGACGACTATCTCTTGAACGAGGTTATGACCCAGGATCAGGTGGACGAACTGTTTAAATAAGAGGCAGTTTTACAGTTAAAAAATGAGTAATAATTTAGGAGGTGGTTTGCGCCGCCTCCCTAAATTATTAATGAATGAAAGAATGGTGGACTAGTATGATTTTGGAAGCTAAAGGGGTAAGAAAGTGCTTTGGAGGCGTTGTAGCCCTTTCTGATGGGAATCTGATATGCAAACAAGGGAAGATAACCGGCCTTCTGGGAGCAAACGGTTCGGGAAAAAGCACGA
This sequence comes from Firmicutes bacterium UBA7709, assembly GCA_002482405.1. The sequence goes on from DLFX01000249.1 coordinate 5,783, forward strand.
TTTCAAAGATAATCACCGGCGTATATAACTGCGACTGCGGTGAAATCAGATACAACGGACAACTGGTCAAATACAGAAACCCCAATGAGGCAAAACGGGACGGTATCGCCATGGTGTTCCAGAACTTGAGCCTGGTGCCCGATTTGACCGTATGGCAGAACATCGTTCTCGGAGCGGAACAGAAAAAAGGCGTTGGATTGGACAATAAGTCCGCAAAGGCGATTTCGGAGAGAATCATTCAGAAACTCCAGCCCGGGCTTGACATAAATAAGAGGATAAATCAACTGAATCCGGGCGAAATGCAGATCGTTGAAATTGCAAAGGCCATTTCAACAGAACCCAGGCTGCTCATACTGGATGAGCCCACGGCGGCGCTGGAGCAGGCTCAGGTTAAGAACCTCTTTGCCTATATGCGCGAGCTTGCCGACCAGGGCGTCTCGATGATCTTTACTTCGCATAGGATGTGGGAAGTGATGGAGATCTGCGACGATGTCATCATTTTCAGAAACGGATCAAACGTAGCGGCGATTGATTTCTCGACAGAAGGCAAGGACGCGGACAAGATTATCGGCTATATCACGGGAGAGGCAAGAAAAGCGGAGGGTGAGAAGTTCTGCAGGAGCTGCACCGAAACCGTGTTGGACATCAAAGGAATGAACTACGGAAAGATGCTGAAGGATATTTCCTTTGATTTGAAGCAGGGCGAGGTCCTGGGGATCGGAGGTCTTGCCGGCCAGGGCCAGAATGAGCTTTTGCTGGCGCTTGCAGGCGCCTATCCGGACCTGAAATGTGAGTGCGCTGAAATCAGCGGAAAGAAGATAAAGCTTACAAAGCCGGTGAACGCCGTCAGAAACAGCATGCTGCTCGTTCCCGGCGACCGGCAGCTTGAGGGGCTTTTCCTCAAGGACTCCGTATATACAAATACCATATTCCCCAAGCTGTCCTTAAAGCGGCAGCCGATATTCACTCCCGCCAAAAAATACAGGGCGGAATGTGAATCCATCGTTAAATCACTGTCTATTAAAGCACATAATCTCGATACCCCTGTAGGAACGCTTTCCGGCGGAAATCAGCAGAAAGTCGTCGTCGGTAAGTGGCTCACATTTGATATCAATGTCCTGCTCCTGGCCGACCCGGCAAAAGGCGTGGATATCGGTGCGAAAAGAGACTTGTATCAGTACATTATGGACATGGTAAAGGAGAAACACACGAGCGTGATTTTATATGCAAGCGACAACGAAGAGCTGATTCAATATTGCGACAGAGTCCTTATCATGTATGAGGGACAGATTGTAGATTCACTTGAAGGGGATAGAATCAATGAAGATGATATCGTTTCCGCTTCCATGTGCGTCAACAGGACATCGGAGGTGAGCTAGTTGGATAGACTTTCAAAAGGATCGATCGGTTCCGGATTGAAGCAGATCGCTTTGAGGCAGGAATTTTCAAGTATTCTGATGCTGATCATCATGTTTGTTATAACCGCAATTCTTCAGGAGAATTTTTTTGAACACAACGCAGTCGTCAGAAACATCAATGCTTTTGCTCCCCTGATCCTGCTGGCGATGGGACAGGCGGTGGTTATCGTAGCCGGAGGCCTCGACCTCTCGGCGGGTGCGGCCCTTTCCCTTATGACCTGCATTTTGACATTTGTCATGAAGAGCGATTCGTCGATCACCGGAGTTTACGCCATCGTCGTCACCTTCATAGCCGCTGTGCTCATGGGCGTGATCAATGGAATCGGAATCGGATATCTGAGGATTCCCCCGGTCATCATTACCTTTGCAACCTCCTACATATGGTTGGGGGTGGCGCTTTTTATCAGGCCAACTCCGGGGGGACAATCGGTGGAATGGTTCCAGATCTTTTATAACACGGGTTCGGCGGAAAGCCTGCCCGGATTTGTCAAGGCGATCGGGACTGTGATCCAGCCGGCTCTGGTTCTGGTTCTCATCGGTTGTCTGATCTGGTATATCATCAGCAAGACAAAGACCGGGAGATATATCTATGCCGTGGGAAGCAGCGGCGACAGCGCTTACGCCACGGGCATCAACACTGCAAAGGTTCAGATGATGGCCTGCATCATCAATTCCATATTTATCTTCCTGGCGGCGCTGTTCTTTGTCGGGCAGAACCAGTCGGGGGACGCGAGGATGGGAGATCCCATGACGCTGAGATGCATCGCGGCGGCAGTAGTCGGCGGAATCGCACTGAGCGGAGGCAAGGGAAGCATTTACCTGGCGCTGGTCGGAGCGTTGATTTTAAGCTTTGTCAACAAAATCATATTCTTTGCGAATATCCCCAACGCCTACCAGACCCTTGTCAGCGGCCTGATCATCATCATAGCCATCTCCGTATCCATGGTATATTCCCACATCAATAAAAAAGCGATGCTGAAGGAGGGCAACTAGTATGAGCAACGTTAAAAATACAGACAGTGTAAGCATTGCCCGGAAAGAAGCCGTCAGCTCAGCTCTGAACCAGAATAAAAAGACGCTGATCGCGTTCCTCCTGATCGTATTCCTGTTTATACTGGGAAATTTCCTGGTATCGAACTTCCTGAGCCTGGGGCAGGTTCTGCTGACCATCAAGCTGTCGTCTTTCATTGCGCTGTTCGCGCTGTGCCAGATGATCGTTATCGCCGCCGGCGGTTCAGGACTTGATCTTTCCGTCGGGTTTACGGCGACGCTGGCCGCAATTCTCGCCGCGGGGATCATGGACGGACAGAATGGAAATCTGCCGGCAGCCATTCTGGCATGCGTGCTGATAGGAGGAGTGATCGGCCTTGCCAACGGGGCGCTGGTGGCCTATGTCAAACTCCCGCCTCTGGTGGTCACCATGGCCATGGCAAGCATCGTACAAGGGATCATCAACGTATATACGGCAGGCAGAAACATCACGGGTAAACCGTCGCCGGTCCTGCAGACCCTTGCGGCAAAATATACGGGGATATTCCCCAATATCCTGTTCGTTCTGATCGTCGTGACCGTGGTCGTAATGATACTTCTGTATAAGACAAAATGGGGCCTGAAGCTCTTCGGGGTAGGCACCAATGAAAGAACGGCTTACCTGAGCGGCGTCAATGTAAAGACGGTAAAACTTCTCGCCTTCGTAATCAGCGGAGCGATTGCCGGTCTGGTAGGGCTTCTGCTGATCGGAAACATGGGAATCGCCTTTAAAGACATGGGCTCCAGCTATGTTATGCCGAGCATCGCGGCCGTGGTAGTCGGCGGCGTATCCCTCATAGGCGGAGAAGGAAACTATTTCAGGGTAATCCTGGGCTCCATCTTCCTTCAGACCCTGACCAATCTCCTCGTAGCCCTCGGTTGGGGAGACGCGGGGAAATGGCTCGGATTCGGAATCGTGCTGTTCGTTCTGCTGATCGCCTATGTCAGCGACCGACGCAAGAGATAATGAAATATTGATTAGAGCCGCCTCAATTGGGGCGGCTCTTTTATGTTCAAGGAACGGTTTGCAATTTGTTTATCAAAAAAGAACCTGGCGGTAAGGTATAAGAAAATATTGGAGCAGTTTTCCTATAGAACCCTTTAGAAAGAACAAGGCCTTTGGCGAATGACGAAGTCATTCAGGAAAACACCGTTGTAGGACTACGTTTGTTTTCCGTTCCAAAGGCCGTGATTGATAAAGTGATTCTATCAAAACTGCGACTATTTTCGTTACATTATCGCCAGGTTCTTTTTATAAGCAAAGCCGTTCCATTACTAGTTATTCGATTGCGCCTTCCACGGCCTTTATGATGTTCTGATAGCCCGTGCATCTGCAAAGGTTTCCGGAGAGGGCGATTCTGATCTCATCCTCGGTGGGATGGGGGTTTTTCAGCAGCAGAGCCTTTGCGCTCATCAGCATCCCCGGCGTGCAGAAGCCGCATTGCACCGCATGGTTGTCGATAAAGGACTGCTGGAGGCGGTCAAGCTTGCCGTCGTGTTCCAGAGCCTCGATGGTTATAATTTCCGTTCCGTTGACCTGAGGCGCCAGGACAAGGCAGGAGTTGACTGCGATGCCGTCCATCAGCACGGTGCAGGCGCCGCATTCGCCGGAGCCGCAGCCCTCTTTGGTTCCCGTGAGGAACAGCTCTTCCCGAAGCAGGGTCAAAAGCGTCGTCTCAGGATCTACTTCCATGCTGACCTCTTCTCCGTTTAAAATAAAAGTGATATTCAGCTTATTCATAAACTATTCCTCCCTCCCCAAAGCGTCATTGATCAGTGAAACGGTGAATTTCTCAATCACAGGGAGCTTATATTCGCTTGAGGCGCGCCTCCCCGTCTGGGAAAGGACGTACTCTGAGGTGCGTTTTCCCGCCTCCTTAAGGACGTCCGGCGTCAATTCCCGGCCTGTCAGGAATTCTTCCACGGCCTTGATTCTCTCCGGTTTTGAAGTGGACGCTCCCAGAGCGAACCGGATGCTCTCCACGGTACCGTCTTTCTCCGCAATGTTATTCCTTTCCGCGGCTCCGTCCTTCATCCGAAGGGCGCAGCATCCGTTGATCCTGGCGATGGCGAGGGCGTTTCTCCTGCCGATCTTCTGAAAGGCGGAAAGGGTATCCGCGGCCGGATGCCGGAACAGGATGCGCGTCATGATCTCATTGTCCGTTATAGCCGTTTTTTTGCTGTTGACGATAAAATCTTCCAGCAAAAGGGTACGGGTGATGACCGTCCCGTCCGGAGCCAGAGATTGAAGCTCGACTTCGGCGTCAAGGCAGAGCAGGGGGGACATGGTGTCCGCGGCTGCGCTGGCATTGCAGATGTTGCCTCCTATGGTGCCTCTGTTTCTGATCTGGGGAGAGCCTACCGTCTCCGCGGCGTCCCGCAGCACGCCCGCGGCTTCCTTCAGGACCGCTGAGTCGCACAGCTCCGTAAAGGTCGTCATAGGGCCTATTTTAACGGTCTCTCCCGTCGATTCGACGCCTTTCAGTTCGCGGACCTTCGATAAGTCGATAATATTTCCTTCCTGGATCCTGTCGTGACGCATGGCAACGACAAAATCCGTTCCGCCTGCAAGCAGGAAAGAGCCTTCATGATCTCTTCTCAGCTGAAGCGCTTTGAGCAGAGTGTCGGGTTGAAAATATTCCCTAATCATTGCGTCTTCCCTCCTTTATATACCCAAGCCTTTCGCTTTCCTGTATCGCTTCAAATACGCTTTCCAGGGTTGCGGGAAGGCGTCTGATCCTGACGCCGAGGGCGTCTTCAATAGCGTTGAGCACCGCGGGCGCAAGGGTGGCGGTGGAAGATTCCCCGATGCCTCTCACTCCCAGGGGATTGACGCCCGGCTTCTTCGGTTCCAGCGGCACCGTCCTGAAGTTCTTGAAATCCAGGGTCGTTGGAAGCAGATAGCCGTCAAAGTTCAGCGTCTTTACCTGGCCCTTCTGGATGCTGACTTCCTCGGTCAGCGTGAAACCGTAGGCCATGGAACCGCCTCCGGCGATCTGGCCTCTGACTTCCGGCTCGTTCAGGATCCGGCCGACGTCGTGTATCGCCACGGCATCTGTAATTTCAACCTTACCTGAGGTCAGGTCGATTTCGACCTCGGCGCCGCAAGCCCCGTAATTAAAGGACGCATAGGTGTCGCCGCGGTTGTTGCTGAAATCCCACCACACGGGGGGAAGGGACCACCAGCCGTAGCCGAAGACACCCGGAAGCTTTGTATAGCTCAGTGTGACGGCGTCCTTAAAGCTCATCAGCTTTGACCGGTCCTCGGTAAAAACATCATTGCTTTCAAATATCAGGCTTTCGGGAGGGACGTTCCATTCCTCGCCGACTACCGCGGCGATTCTCTTTTTCGCATCCTCCGCCGCCACTACCGCGGCGTTGCCCGACGTAATGGTGCCTCTGGAGCCTACCGTAGCTCCGCTGTCGGGCAAATAGGCCGTGTCAAGGGGGCTGACCTTCATCTGGTCGATGCTGACGCCCAGAACCTTGCTGGCCATCTGAAGCACGACGTTGCTTCCGCCCTGACCCATTTCCGCGATTCCGGTGAGCACCGTGACGCTTCCGTCCCGCTCGATGTGGATATTCACAGCCGCCGCGTCCAGGGTGGTGACGCCGGCTCCGTTGGCCTCTCCGCGGAAGATGCAGGAAATGCCCCTGCCCCTTACCTTGCCGGCAGGGGGAGCGGATGGTTTTTCATGAACAGGGAAGACCTCTTCCAGCTTGTCGAGGCATTCCTTCAGATTGACATTTTTCAGTTTCTGGCTCGTGGCGGTGATGGAGCCTTCCGTATATGCGTTGATGCGCCGAAGCTCCAGAGGATCCATGCCGAGCTCCTTCGCAAGCTCGCTCATCAGAGATTCCGAAGCAAAGTCCACCTGAGGGGAACCGAAGCCGCGGACCGCGTCTGAGTAAACATTGTTGGTAAACGCGCCTCTGATGGTGGTGTAGACGTTTTCAATATTATATGGTCCCGTAGCCTCTACCGTCGCTCTCCATATCGTCGCCTTGCTCTTGGTGATATACGCGCCGACGTCGGCGAGACCCTTGATCTCTATCGCGGTGATATGGCCGTCCCTCTTGGCGCCGATTTTATACTTCAGCTTGAAGGGATGCCGTTTGGAACCCTCCAGCAGCACTTCCTCCCGGGTCCAGGTCATCTTGCAGGGTCTTCCGGTGATCATTGCCGCCATTGCCGTACGGGAGGCGATGACGTTGATATCGCAGTCCTTTCCTCCGAAAGCTCCGCCGATGGCAGGCTGAATCAGCCTTACGCGGTTTTCGCTGAGGCCGACAGCCGCGGCTACCGCTCTTTTTACGTTGAAGGGGCCTTTGCCGGGGCAGTAGACGGTGATGCCGTCGGCTTCCGGAACGACGATGGCTCCGTCGGGCTCGATTGCGGCATGCATCGCCCTTTGAGTGGCGTATTCCCTTTCAATGATGACGTCGGCTTCCGCAAAGCCCTTTTCGATATCGCCCTTTACCGTTTTATGGGCGATGGCGAGATTGGATTCGCCGTGCAGGATGGGAGCGTCGGGGTCCAGCGCTTCCTCGGGGGTAAAGACGGCGGGAAGCTCTTCGCATTCCACCTTTACCAGTTTTGCGGCCCTTACCGCCAGAGATCTCGTTTCAGCCACAACGATGGCCACGCCGTCCCCGGTGCATTTTACGATTTCCTCAACGAGCACAGGCTTGTCGTTTGGCAAGTGATTTCTGCCGAAGACGTCCTTTGCCGTGAGCACTTTAACAACGCCCTTTAATTTCAGGGCTTCCGTGGCGTCGATGCTTAGAATCCTCGCATGAGGATAGGGGCACCTCACTGTCTGCACATAGAGCATGCCGGGAAATTTTAAATCATCAACATACTTGGCTTTACCGGTGATTTTTCCATAGGCGTCCTGCCTGTCGACCGGTTTCGTTTTCTTCTTTACCATGCCGTTTGCCTCCTTGATCGATTGCATTCTAAATCTGCTGCATGCCTGCGGTTGACTGGCAACGTTCCCTCAGAAAGCACTGATTAATCAGCGTTCTCCGCGCCGCCGTCTGCATTCGATCTACAGCATTTCGTGTATTAGTCCGCCGGATTTTATACAAGCCGAGCTTTATACAAACAATTTTATACAAATTGCCGGCTTGCCGGCGGATTTATATCATTCCCTCAGCGTGAGTCCGCCGTCAATCCGCTTTGCGGATTGGACGCCCCAGCATAGGAGAATAATCATAATAGGTCGTAAGCCCTCCTGTATGAAAGAATACCACCTTAGAGCCCTTTTTAATCATGCCATTNNTTCTGACCAGCCCAATGAGGCCCGCCAGCGCTTTTCCCGAGTAGACAGGGTCGACCATGATCCCTTCGGTCCTCGCCAGGAGTTCGACGGCTTCCTTCAGCTCCGGCGTGGGCCTGGAGTAGCCCTCTCCGAGGTAATCCGCGTT
>DLFX01000320.1:0-6295 GCA_002482405.1 Firmicutes bacterium UBA7709
ATGACTATGAAACAGGCCGCGCCATATGGAGACATCTTCGTTTCAGCTACGGGCTGTGAACACGTCATCACCGTGGAGCATATGCTGACCATGAAGGACAGGGCGATCCTGACCAACGCGGGCCATTTCAACGTTGAGGTGGACATGGCCGGGCTGGAAAAGGCCGCTCTTGAAAAGAAAGAGACCCGGAAAAACATCACGGGATACAAACTGACAAGCGGAAGGTGGGTCAACGTCATCGGAGAAGGAAGGCTGGTGAATATCGCGGCTGCGGACGGCCATCCGGCGGAGATCATGGACATGAGCTTCGCGGTCCAGTGCCTGTCGGCCCTTTACATCCTTCGCAACCGGGGCAAGCTGGAAAACAAGGTGATCGACGTTTCGGCGGAAATCGACGACCTGGTGGCAAGAAGGAAGCTGGAAGCCTGGGGCATTGAAATCGATGAGCTCACTCCCGAGCAGGAAAAATATTTGAACAGTTGGAATCTATAATTTTCGGAAAGGTAGAACGAGATGAAATTTGCAAGCAGAATGGAGTGCCTGCAGGATAAAGCGCTTTTAAATGCTATGGAATTGACGGAAACGCCGGATATGATCTCTTTTTCGGCCGGGTTCCCGTCCCCNNGGCGATCAAAGAATCATTTATCGAGGTTTTGGACCAGGAGGGCAAGGAGGCCCTGAGCTACTGCTCCACCAGCGGTTTCGGAAAGCTGAGGGAGATTATCGCAAAGCGGATGCACGATAAATTTGATCTGAGCTACAAAACCGGAGAGGTGGTCATCACCAGCGGTTCTCAGCAGGCGCTTGATATGAGCAGTATGCTCTTTATCAATAAGGGCGACGTGGTCCTGTTTGAAACCCCGTCCTATCTGGGAGCTGTCAACGCCCTGAAGGCTTATGAAGCGGAGCTGGTGGCCCTGCCTACCGACCGGGACGGACTGATCCTGGATTCTCTGAAACAGGCGCTGGAACAGTACGGTGACAGGGTCAAGCTGATCTATGTCATTCCCGATTTTCAGAATCCAACAGGCAGAAGCTGGTCGCCTGAGCGAAGAAAGGAATTCGTCGAATTTATTTCGGATTACGATATCCCGGTCTTGGAAGACGCGGCCTATTCGGAGCTCGCCTTTGACGCCAGGCTGGAAAAGCCCTTGAGTTGGTATGATAAAAAGGGGCAGGTCGTCTATGTGGGCACCTTCTCCAAGACCTTCTGCCCGGGGCTTCGAGTAGCGTGGCTTTGCGCCCGTGAGAACCTTATGGAGAAATACCTGATCTTAAAGAATGTNNCCGGGGCTTAGGATCGCCTGGCTGTGCGCCAGGGAAAACCTGATGGAAAAGTATCTCATCTTAAAGAACGCCGCGGACTTGTCCTCTTCGGCCATCGCTCAGAGGCAGATGGCGAATTACCTCGAACACAACGACCTGGACGCCCATATCAAATGGATCACAGGGCTGTATAAGGAGCGCAGAGATCACATGATGGAGGTCATCGACAGGGAATTCCCGAAGGAAGCCCGCTATGTGGTTCCGGGAGGAGGCCTCTTTATCTGGCTTGAACTTCCCGAAAACAAGGATTCCAGGGAGCTTCTCCGCAGGGCGCTGGCGGAAAAGGTCGCCTTCATACCCGGCGGCTCCTTCTATCCCAGTGGCGTAAAGAACAATGAGCTGCGGCTGAATTTTTCCAACATGGCCCATGAGGATATCGAAAAGGGAATGACCATCCTGGGCAGGCTCACTAGGGAATACCTGGCGGAAAAATAGAATAATAGAATAAAGTTAATGAAAAAGTGCGAACCGCGAAATCAAGGATTTCCGTTCGCACTTTCTGCGTATTTATGGCATAGGAAACCCGACTTGCGTCGGGTTTCAGGGGTCAGAAAGGTTTACCCGCGGGTCAAACCTTTCTATCTTGTGTAACAGTTGCAGAATATGATTACCAGTAATAAGAAGAAGAACAGCAAGCTGGTATCAATTCCTTCTCCGCCAAGGAGTCCACATCCTTCTGACATTTTTTAATCACCTGCTTCTATAAAAATAATTGATTTGTAGTATAATTTATGAAGCGGCGAGGAAATGTGTTACAAAACTTTATGATTAAATAAAAATGGTCAAATCCTTTTTTTTATTCTTTCCTTTGTCTTTTCTTCTCCAAGGATCTGCTGAATTTCCCAGATATCAGGGGACATGGAGCGCCCCATCAGCGCGATGCGGATCACGGTGCTGACGTCTCCCACATGGCCTTTATACAGCTCCGGGTTCTTCTTATAATCCTTCGGTTTGGCGGCGTATCCGTTGGCCGAGGCGATCTCGCGGATCTTATCAAACCATTGAGCCTGATCGTCATTATGGTCGTAGCTGTTCAGATAAGCGGCCAGGATGATCTTTGCGTCTTTATCGCTCACGTTTTCAGGATAAGCGTCCTGGATCTCGAAATAGTCGTCGTAGAAATAGCTGATAAATTCAAACATCTGCTTTGCGGAGACGAAATCCTTTCTCGGCTTGTCGCCCTGCCTTCCCAGATCGAGGATCCTCGTGAGATAATTCTTGTCGCCCTCCAAAAGCCCTGCGATCTCAGGTCTGTAGGCCTTCGCCCAGCCGATGAGGAACCGGCAGAGCTCTGCCGCCGGGATTTTAACCAGAACATCCTTGCTGATGTCGTTGAGCTTGTCCAGATCGAAAAGAGCGCCGGAATTGCTCATCTTTTCCGCGGTAAAGAGGAAATCGTCCTGGGAGGCGTCTGGATTTTCCATCCGCCATTCCTCGTAGTTGGAATTCAATATGGTCAGGAGGTATTCCCTGACAGCCTTCGGGTGATATCCCTCGCTGCGGTAGTAGTCCAGGGACAGCTCCGGGTCCTTTCTCTTTGACAGCTTTCTCTTGTTGCCGTCCTCCAGCTTCATGAGCTGGGCCGTATGGCAGTAGACGGGCAGCGGCCAGCCCAGAGCCTGGAAAAGCTCCACATGGATCGGCAGGGAAGGAAGCCACTCCGCGCCTCTGACCACATGAGTCGTCCTCATCAGATGGTCGTCCACAACGTGAGCGAAATGATAGGTGGGGATTCCGTTTGCCTTCAGCAGGACCACATCCTGTTCGTTTTCCGGCATGGTCAGGGTGCCCCGGATCCCGTCCTCCACGGAAATCGTCCTGACGTCAGCCGCCGCATCGCCCTGGCCGGTCGGATCATGGCTGGATTGACTGGATTGTCCCTGGCTCTGGCCGGTCTGACTGGATTGTCCCTGGCCGGTTTGACCGCCCTGGGATCTCAGCCTGACCACAAAGGGCTGACCTTCGTCGAGGCGGCTTTGAATCTCCTCCAGAGAAAGGTCCCTGTGCTTCGCCCATTTTCCGTAATAGCCGGGATTTTCCTTCAGCCGTTCCTGCTCCTCGCGAATGGCTGCAAGCTCTTCCTCGGTGCAGAAGCAGGGATATGCCTGTCCGCGCCGAAGCATCTGCTTCACATAGGTCTGGTAAATTTCCGCCCGCCGGCTCTGGTAATAAGGGCCGTAAGCGCCTTCGTCCCCGTCCATGGAAGTGCCTTCGTCAAAGGTCACTCCAAAGAACTCCAGGGAAGAGATGATGGTTTCCACAGCGCCTTCCACCAGCCGCTTGTCGTCGGTATCCTCGATCCTCAGATAGAAGACTCCGCCGCTCTGATGGGCCAGACGTTCATCCACAAAAGCGCCGTAAAGGTTTCCGAGGTGGATAAAACCCGTGGGACTCGGGCCCAGCCGGGTCACCTTAGCGCCTGAGGGAAGCTTTCTTTCGGGGTAGATGCTCTCGTATTCCGCGGGATCCCTTGTGATTTGCGGGAAAAGCAGCTCCGCCAATTTATTGTAATCCATAATATCTTATCCTCCGTGTCGGTCTCGAATTTTCCTTTAACATTATATACTGTGCCCAAATTTGATTCAACAAAAAGTGTGCCGCAGGCTTTTAAGGCATGTTTAAGGTCTGCACAAATTTTTCGATTTAGGACGGTTATTTTAATAAATTATTTGTTTTAACGAATTTTACATGAGAGTATGCCCCAAGGATGGCACAAAATTCAAGAATCTATCAAAGCGGCGTCCTAAATCGAAAATTTTGTGCATTCAAGAATTTCTATGTAGAGCATGCTGTTTTACCCCACAATTTTCGTGTAAAGCGTGCCGATTTTGCCCCACAATTTTCGTGTAAAGCATACCGATTTTACCCCACAATTTTTATGTAAAACATGTTGTTTTTACCCCATGTGTGTATTATTATACTGTTGTAGGCTTATCCTGTTAAATATTCGGAAGTATTTATACTGAAAAAACCAAAGAGGATATTTATTTGGAGGGAATTATGAATAATATGGAAAACACAGAAGTTCTTGATAAGCGCCGCAGAAAGACGAGAAAGGCGATCAAAACGTCCCTGATCCGCCTGATGTCAGCGAAGGATATTTCAGATATCACGATAACGGAAATCGCCGAGGAAGCGGATATCAACCGAAAGACCTTTTACGCCCATTACCGGAATCTCTATGACATTCTGGATGAAATTGAAAACGATATGATCCAAAAGCTGTTTCATCTTTTAGAGGCCGACATCCTCAAGAGCATGTATGACCCGTATCCGTTTCTGGAGGGGCTTACCGCCGAGATCAACAAAGACTTTGAATTCTACAACCTACTGTTCCAGTCCAGGGATTACAACAGCCTTTTTAACAAGGTCAAGGAGATATTTAAAGAACGGTTCCTGGAGCTGTCAAAGGGCATGATAAAAATGGACAAGGAACTCCTTGCCCTCAGCATTGATTTTATTACGGCGGGGATTACCTCGGTTTACAAGGAATGGTTCAGTTCGGAACGGAATATCTCCCTGGAGCAGCTGACGAAAACGATGAGCACCCTTATCGGAAGCGGTTTTAACGCCCTGCTGGAGAACTCTTCCCAGTAGCTTATCAAGCCTGGGCATCTTTACCAATGAACGGAGCGACTCATAAAACGGCGAAAGCCTGCATAGCTTAATACGCTATGCAGGCTTTCGCGTTAAACGTTATCTTAACTCACCGCATCTGAAGAGATGGGTTGAGTGTTATGCGATACAAACGTTAAGGGCGCGCAGCTTACTCGAATCTCTCGGGTCCGCTTCGGTGTCATAAGTCACCTTCTGGCCTTCGGATAAAGATTTGAAACCATCGCTCTGGATAGCGGAGAAATGTACAAAAACATCGCCCAGACCTTCGTCGTTGGAAATAAATCCAAATCCTTTACTTTCATTAAACCATTTTACAGTACCTCTATTCATGCCAGGTACCTCCTTTAAAAATATTATTCCGTCGTAAAAAGTAAAAGCTGCAGACCTGTAGTCAAAATGAGAATTGACATAAGCCTACAGCAATCAATCAATACATTTAGAATTGACTTTAGTATACACGATTAAAAACAAAATGTCAAATTCAAAAAATGTAAATTTAAAAAAATTCAGAAAATATTTCAAAGGCAAGAAATCATCGTTATTTCAGTCTTCAACCTCTAAAGGAGAAAGATGGCTTCTCATACTGCGCTCCCTGGCTGTATGCAGGGCATGCCTCCGGAATACGTGCCTTCCATGCAGAAAATGATATAAGGCGATTGAGGCGATTACAAGGCCTGCCATTCCGANNCGATGGGAACGAGGACGCCCAAAACGAAGGGTCCTATCCCGACGCCTGCGTCCGTAATGGCTAAAAACGTTGAGGTTGCCAGCCCGACGCGGTGGTTTGGAGACATCTTGATGGCAATGGCCTGGCCGCTGGATAAAAAGGTTCCGAACCCGAGGCCGATGAGACCGCCGGACAACAGAACGATAAAGCCGTAGTGGGCCTGACCCAGGGCAAACAGCCCGGCGGAGAACAGCACAAAGGCCGGATACATCACATGGTTTTCTGTCTTTGTATCAAACAGGCGTCCGCTCACAGGCCTGGAAACCAGAATCGCCACCGAGTAGACGATGAAAAAGAAGCTGCCCGCCGTGACCAGATCGATTTCCTCCGTGTAAGCGGAGAGAAAGCTGACGATACTGGAATAGCCGAATCCGACAAAAGCTCCGATAACGGCGATTGGAAGCGCCTTGATTTCAATGAAATTGTGAATTGAAAGACCCCTGCCGACAGCCGGCGCGCTCCCCGACTTCTCAGCTTTCCCGGCTTTTTCCATCATCGGCGGCTTCAGGAAAAATACTGTGGCGTAGCTGACGGCTAATATGACGATACATAAGATCAAAATCGTGTAGAAGCTCGCGTGCTGGTTGAGATATATCCCAAGAAAAGGGCCGATGGCGGAGGCCA
>DLFX01000320.1:6300-7278 GCA_002482405.1 Firmicutes bacterium UBA7709
GCTCTGACGGGATAATGCCGGCGGCGACAGTTCCCGTGGCGATGGAGGCGATTCCGAAGCCGATTCCGTGCAAGAAACGGGTCACAGACAGAAAAAGCAGACTCGACGCGTTGAAATACAGCGCCGTCGCAACCAGATAAACCGACAATCCGATATAAAACATACGCTTCCATCCGACCCGGTCGATGGCGCTTCCCGCATAGATGCGCGATATCAGCGCTCCTACAATAAAAATACCGACAGCCAATCCCGCCTGGCTCGGCGAAGCGTTTAAACGCTTCATCGCATAGCCTGCGATGATGACCATCAGCAGATAATAAACTAAATAGACGAAAAAATTCATCGTGGAGACAAGAAGGAAGCTTCTGGTCCACAGTCTGGGCTTTACCATTTTATAACACTCCTCTTTTTTGCATAACATGATTAGAACAGGAACCTGAGAAGAGCGCCAGTTAAAACAGCGGACACCACCCGAGAGTTCAGCATCATTTTGCATTTCTTTATTACAATTATTATAGCATTGACCGACTATAATTAAAAATATATAATTGAATATATACTTATTCCTTTGAAGCTATTAAGGAGTTTATTATGGATCTGCTTCAGCTGCAATATTTTCAGGTCGTCGCCCGGACGGAAAACGTTACCCACGCCGCAAGGGAGCTTCATGTCGCCCAGCCGTCTGTCAGCAAGGCCATCGCCCGCCTGGAGGAAAGCCTGGGNNCAGGATTCATCTGAACCATTTCGGCGAAGCCTTTCTCCGCAGAGTGGAGCGATGCTTCCATGAACTGGAGGACGGACAGCGCGAGCTTTCGGAGCTGGCCGAGCTTGAACGGAGGACAGTGACGGTGGGCGCTTCCACATCCCAGCCGCTTCCCGACCTTTTTAAAGAATACCTGGTGCGCAACCCCGATGTCCAATTCAAAATCCGCCATATTACAAAGCAGCGGGAAATTCAGAAGCGGCTCCTGAGCGGAG
>DLFX01000123.1 GCA_002482405.1 Firmicutes bacterium UBA7709
TGACAGTTTAAAATCCATTTTTCATTTCCCTCCCGGTTTATAAGTTTATTAAAATTAAAAACCTATCTTCTTAAATATCTACCGCTTTATCGAATTATGGTATAATAATTGCAATATTTTAGGGTTGGCGATTATTATACGGATTTAGTGCTGCGCCAGAATTTCGCCAAAGGCGNNAAACGCTTTACGTTTATGGTATATTATAAAGCAAAAAAAGAATGTAACAAGAATGCAGTTATTTCTAAGTAAATAAGGGAAACCTTAGTAATGGAGAAAAAAGTATGAGAGAGAAAGAAGAAAACAATGTAGAATGCCCTGTTGCCTATGCGCTGGATATGATCGGGGGAAAGTGGCATCTTCAGATCATTTGGGCATTGTACAAACAACCTATACAAAGGTATAGCGAGTTAAAAAGGGGAGTAAAGGGGATTACGGACATCATGCTCTCTCAAACGCTAAAGGAATTAGAGGGGTATGGTCTTGTTACGAGAACACAGTATTTGGAGGTTCCTCCTCGTGTTGAGTATTCTCTGACGGAAGAGGGAAAGACTCTAAAGCCCATTATCAATGAATTGTCCAGATGGGGGTTAAAAAGAATGGACGCTCAGAAAGAGGAATAATCAAAGAGAATCGTTCTTATATGGGGTTGCGCGCTAAGATGAAAAATTAGTGCGCAGCCTTTTTTTTGTTAGCGTTACAGCTCCCATTTGCATGGAGAAATATTCANNTTATAACAAATTGTTGACATGGAAATACAAATACGTTATAATCCATGTAGTTCAAGTTTCCCGGCCTGGTTTCGGGGCTGAACCCTGGAAAAAAATCCAATGCCCGGCGCCTGCCTGATAATTTTAATCGTCGGGTAAATTTTAAAAGATAGATAACTATGACGAAACCAAAAAGTACGGCACAGGAATGAAAGCCTGCACTGCACCTGCGTAGCGTCAGCCGCTTTTTTTATAGGGAGGATGAATGATGTTACACTATGGAAAAGTAAAGTCGGAAGAAGCAATCAAAGTGGACGCCACTTTTGAGGGACGGGACGTATACCGCAGCACGAGACTGGATAAGCTGAGGACCCGCATATTTGAGGCGACGCCGCAAATCGATTCCTCAAGGGCTAAAGCCGTGACGGAGAGCTATCAGGAGACAGAGGGGCAGCCGGTTCCCATCCGGCGGGCGAAGGCTTTGCGCAGGACGTTGGAAACGTTGCCGATTCGGATCAACGAAGGGGAACTTGTGGTGGGGGAGATCGCGCCCTATGACAGGTGCGCTCAGGTCTATCCCGATTACGGAATTGATTGGTTTATTGATGAATTGGACGGAAATCCGTTCCGGTTTGAGGACCGGCCCGGAGATAAATTTTATATCAGCCCGGAGGATGAAAAGACGATCCGGGAGCTAGCGCCCTATTGGAAGGGGAAAACCCATAAGGACCACGTATACGCGAGAATTCCCAAGGACGCCTGGGATGCGTTTGAAATTGGAATGATCGATACGGATTACCTCGTCATCTGTGCAGAGGGGCATGTGATCGTCAATTTGCAGAGAGTTTTGGCAGAGGGCATGGAAGGCGTCAAGGCCAGAGCGGAGAAGGCTCTTGCGGCACTTGATCTAACACAGGCGGAGGACTTGAGAAAGTATCCGTTTCTGCAAGCCGTTCTGATTAACTGCGACAGCGTAACCCTGTTTGCAAAGAGGTATTCCGAGCTGGCGAAAGAGCTTGCGGAAAAGGAGCAGGACGAACAGCGCCGGCAGGAGTTATATAAGATCAGCGACGTATGCGCCCGTGTGCCGATGAAACCGGCACGGGACTATCACGAAGCCATTCAATCCATGTACTTTACAAACCTGATCCTGAATATTGAAGGAAATGGCAGCGCTTTTTCCTATGGAAGAATGGATCAAAAGCTCTATCCGTATTATCAGCAGGCGCTGTCCGAAGGATGGACAGAAGAGGACATGAAAGAGCTGTTCTCCAACCTGATGCTGAAACTGTTCCAGGTGACGAGAGTTCTGGATTGGCACAGCACCGCGACCTTCCGCGGCTATGTGGTGGCGCAGAACATCACAATCGGAGGCCAGGACCGCATGGGCCGGGACGCGGTCAACGAGATGACATACCTGATTTTGGAGTGCCAGGCGATCATGCAGCTGAACAACCCGTTGTCTGCAAGATATCACAACCGCTGCACAAACCGCTATATGAACGCGGTTTTGGATGTGCAGAAGCTGGGGGGCGGACAGCCCGCCTATTACAGCGACGAGAACTATATCCTTGGCATGGTGAACCGCGGCGTGAAGCTGGAGGACGCCTATGATTACGCCAATGTCGGATGCGGCGAGCCATTGATCGAGGGCAAGCAGAGCAACCGGCCGGACGGAGCGGCTTTTATCAACATCACAAAAGCGCTGGAGATGGCTTTAAACGACGGCGTTGACCCCAAAACGGGCAGATGCCTGCACAAGGGTCATGGCGCCCTTGGAGATTTCCAAAGCTATGAAGAGCTCTATGAAGCCTTCATGGATCAGATAAAATATTACATCCGCATGCATGTGATCTATGACAACTCTCTGGATCTGTCCACGGAAGAGGGGATTGCAGACCCCTATATGTCAATGCTGGTGGACGACTGCATCGAGCGGGGAAAGACGATAAAAGAAGGCGGCGCGGTCTACGATTACTGCGGCCCGCTGTACATGGGCATTGCCAACACCGGCAACAGCCTGGCGGCGGTCAAAAAGCTGGTGTTCGAGGAGAAAAAGCTTACGGGAGCGGAGCTCCAACATGCGCTGCGGACAAATTTCGAGGATATGACGACTGCGCCCACCGGTGAGGAGATTCGTCAGATGTGTCTGCGCGCGCCTAAATACGGGAATGACGACAATTACGTCGATAA
>DLFX01000303.1:0-4086 GCA_002482405.1 Firmicutes bacterium UBA7709
CCCATGGAGGAAAGCCATGTATCCTGCTTCAGGAACAATCCGCCCCAAACCCAGTGGCCGTAAACCGGAAATATGAACATGGCGCTGATGATCGCCGCGATCTGCAGCGGAAACAGCCTGGTCCGCTCCGACATGGAACCGGCGAATATGGTGACGGCGGTAGCCGCAAACATCAATTCAAAAAAGACAAAAGCATAGCCCAGCGGCGCNNGATCCCCTCAAAGTGCCAGAAGCTATTGCCGATCAGCCCCCGCCAGGTTTCTCCGAACATGAGAGGAAAGCCCACGAGGCAAAATCCAATGGAGGTGATCATAAAGGTGAGCAGATTTTCAATGGCGACGGAAATCACGTTCTTGCTCTGAACAAAACCCACTTCATAGCATATGAATCCCGCCTGCATGAAAAAGACAAAACAGGCGCAGATGATGATCCATAACGTGTCCATGGTTTGCACGGGATATCCACCTCCGTTGATGCGTTTCAATGAAATGAGAAGAAAAGATTTTTCCCTCGCTATATGTATGCCATGGTTTTCAAAGCAAAGATCCACAAGGTCAGCGTAACCGGAGAAAGCAGCATGGACAGGACGACGATTCCCGACGCCAGCACGCTGTCATTTTCCATATTCTTCGCCATGATGTAACAGGTTGGAGTCGAAGGAGCGCCCAGCATGATGATCAGGGCGACCAGCGCCTGATTCCGAAAGCCCAGCAAAACCGCAACCGGCAGAAAGACGGCGGGCTGCAGGATCAGCTTGATCGCGGAAGCCCCCGCGGCGACGTTGATCTTCCCCAGTGCTTTATGCAGTTCAAACCCCGCTCCGATGGCGATCAGCGCCAGAGGCGTCGCCATGCTGGCAAAGTTGTTGAGGCTTTTCAGCAGGATTCCCGGGATCGTGATATGGAAGTACGCGAAGGGCAGCCCTGCCAGTATTCCCAAGATAATAGGATTGGTGCATATTCCGATGAGGGTCCCCTTGATCCGCTCATTTCCCGGTTCCGCGTTTCCCGCCCCCTTCGCCGTCAGCACGACCACGGAAAATATATTNNTATTATACAGCGGTACGGCGGCCACGATCATCAAAGGCACCATGCCGGCATTTCCATAGATGTTCTGGATGAACGCGATCCCCAGAACCGCCAGGCTTCCGCGGAAGGAACCCTGAACGAAGCTCCCGATCATGGTTTTGTCCTTCAGAAAGACTTCCGCGCAGCACCAGATGACGACAAAGCAAACCGCGGTTGCGATCATGCAGTAGAGAAAAAACTTCAGCTGGAAATCCTTTGTGATATCCATGGCCGCGATGTCCCGGAACAGCAGGACGGGAAGCGTAACGTTGAAGTTGAACCGGTCCGCGACATTTACAAAATTCCCGTTCAGCATTCCCTTTTGCCGAAGGATCCATCCCGCCAGCATCACAATAAAAACCGGTACGGTAGCGTTTAAGCTGTAGATAAAATTGTCCAAAATTCTTACCTGCCTTCAGATTCCAAAGCTTACACCTAATCGAACATATTATGACATTTTTTGTGTAAAGATACAACGCTAATATTTCCGGCGCCTCACAGGACGGCATTATTCACATCATAAAACGGCGCTATCCTCCACCGGATAGCGCCGTCAATATCTCATATCTTTGAAATTTATCATCTCGTGCTTTTTAAACGTATTTCCTCATGNNAGGCGTTCTTTTCCAATCTGCTGACCTGGGCCTGGCTGATCCCGATTTCGTCCGCCACCTCCATCTGGGTCTTCCCTTCGAAGAACCGCATGGTCAGGATGTGCTTTTCCCTGCTGGTGAGCTTTTTTAACGCTTCCCGGAGCGAAATGTTCTCCATCCATTTTTCGTCGGTGTTCTTGGTGTCCTTGACCTGGTCCATCACATAGATGGCATCCCCTTCGTCATGGAAAACGGGCTCGAACAGCGAGATGGGATCCTGTATGGAATCCAGGGCCAGTACGACCTCTTCCCTCGTCAGCTCCAGATCCTTGGCGATCTCCATGATGGTGGGTTCCCGCTGCAGCTCTCTTGAAAGCCTTTCCTTTGACTGAAGGGCTTTATACGCAGTATCCCTCAGGGACCGGCTCACCCGGATCGAATTGTTATCCCGCAGATACCTTCGGATCTCTCCGACGATCATCGGAACCGCATAGGTCGAAAACCTGACATTGTGGGACGTGTCAAAATTGTCCAAAGCCTTGATCAGACCGATACACCCCACCTGAAATAAGTCGTCAGGGTTCTCTCCCCTGTTGCTGAAACGCTGTATCACACTTAAAACCAATCGCAGATTTCCTTTAATAAATTCGTCTCTTACCTCATTATCTCCCCCTTTTATCTGATCAATCATTCTTTTCATTTCTACGTCTTTGTAGACCGGCAGCTTTGATGTGTTCACACCGCAGATTTCAACTTTGCTGGCCATAATAAGGACCTCCGCTTCTTGTTTTGCCCCCTTAAGCAACACTTGAGCGTCAGCATCTTTTTCATCCGATGCTATCCTTATTCTTAACACTAGGGTATGTTTTTATTCTGCCTTCTCCGCTTTTCTAACCCAACTTTTTAATTTCTTTTCTCAACCTTCCGATAATCTTTTTTTCGAGCCGTGAAATATAGGATTGAGAAATTCCCATCTTGTCCGCGACCTCCTTTTGGGTCATTTCCCTGCCGCTGATCAGGCCGAAACGCATCTCCATGATCTGCTTTTCCCGGGTCGAAAGCTTCTTCAGGGCGTATATCAGAAGGTTTCTGTTCACCTCTTCTTCGATGTGGTTGTAGACAATGTCGTTTTCCGTTCCAAGGATGTCGGAAAGCAGCAATTCATTGCCATCCCAGTCGATGTTCAGGGGTTCGTCAAAGGATACCTCACTCTTCGTTCTGCTGCTTCTGCGCAGATACATGAGAATCTCATTTTCAATGCACCGCGAAGCGTAGGTCGCCAGTTTGATGTTCTTATCCAGATTAAAGGTATTCACCGCCTTGATCAGGCCGATGGCGCCGATGGAGATCAGATCCTCCACGTTGACGCCGGCGTTTTCAAATTTCTTAGCGATATATACCACCAATCTGAGGTTCCTCTCGATGAGTATCGTCTTGGCATCCTCGTTATTCAGAGCCAGCTGTTCCAGAAGGATCTTCTCCTCCTCCGGAGCCAGCGGCGGAGGCAGCACATCGCTTCCGCCTATGTAAAAAATCTCATCCGGCTTGTGTCCTTTCAGGACCAGGATCAGCTGGTTTCTGATCCTCATAGCCGACAGCTTCAACTTTCTCCCGTTCTGAATGGTAATTTCCAATAATGTTTTAAACATCGCAGGCGATCCCTCCCTCTATCATGCTTGGATGTAAAAGGACCGAGCAGTCTCCTTCCGCCTCTCCTCCGGAAAACATACCCCTGTATATCGCAAGGATAGCACCTTCTGAAGCCGTCACAGTCCTGTCGCTGCCCCTTCCGTTATGTATTCCGATCCGGATCTTATCCGGCCTTATCCCTATCAGGTAGCCCCTGTCCTCTCCGATGGACTGGAACGGGATCATCCTGATGCGGTTTGCGTAACTGCTGTTCATAATCGCTTCCGGCAGCACCGGCGTTTTCCCCCCTTTCACAGCTTCCGCCACGAGTTCCTCAGGTAAAAAACGCCTTGCGGCCTCCGATGAAATGATCATGACGGGCTTTCCCGTCATGGGGTCCTTCAGGAAATTTCCCGTGTCAACCATTCCTTTCACCGTCACGGAATTTCCTTCCATGGCGATCTCAACATCGGCCCAAGTTCTCTCTCTGACCATCCTCCCCTTGACAAATGCCGCGAAAAAGCTGAAGATCACCCAGGTAAGGATACATCCGGGCAAAAGGCACGCATATCCCAGAGGGCCCATATAGACGGCCGTGTTCTGGGTCACGCCCATGATTCCGAGCAAGTACATCATGCCGATGGTAACACCGCCCATCCCAAAGCTGACGAGGTAGAAAACCAGTGTGACCCGGGCAAAGGGCGTGAACCTTTTCGGCCGGAACACCGCGTATACCAGGGCTGCCGAAAAAACAAGCTTCGAGAGCAGCGCCACCGCGGAGTTCAGCGAATCCCAGA
>DLFX01000303.1:4138-6206 GCA_002482405.1 Firmicutes bacterium UBA7709
TAATCTTTTTTTACAGCATATCCCGGATATTTTTCCCGTAAGCAGCAGGATCATCCCGCCTGTCACCGCGTTTTCCAGAAACAGGTACTCCGCATAAATCACCACATGAAAAAACCCCCTCGCTGCTGTAATCTAATTAAAGATTATAGTGCGTTCAGGGGGTCTTATTTTGTCAAAAGTGAATGTCGCTTTTGAATTTATTTCACTGCTTTCTTTGCCGTCTCAGCCAGCTGTGCGAAACCTGCGGGATCGTAGACTGCCATTTCGGAAAGCATTTTTCTGTTGATTTCAATACCGGAAACCTTCAGTCCGTTCATCAGCTTGCTGTAGGAAATTCCGTTCATCCTTGCGCCCGCGTTGATTCTCGCGATCCAAAGCCTTCTGTACTCCCTCTTCTTGTTCTTCCTTCCCACATATGCGGAACGGAGAGATCTCATGACCGCGGGATTTGCCGCTCTGAAAATTTTGCTCTTTGCTCCGTAGAAGCCCTTCGCCAATTTTAATATCTTTTTATGCTTTTTCTTAGCATTTAATCCTTTTTTAACTCTTGCCATTTCATCTTACCTCCTATATTCTTACACGTTTAAAACCGATTTGATTCTCTTGTGGTCAGCACTCCCGAGAAGAGTAGCTTTTCTCAGGCCTCTTTTTCTCTTCGCAGTTTTCTTGGTAAGAATATGGCTCTTGTATGCCTTATTTCTCTTAACTTTACCGGTGCCGGTCAACTTAAATCTTTTGCTTGCTCCTCTATGAGACTTCATCTTTGTTTTTGCCATTTTAAAAAATTCCTCCTAAAACTTGATCGAGCATTCCTTTGACTCGTTAAACGCCTCGTTATTTATCCGATTTCGGTGCTAAAATCATGATCAAACTTCTGCCTTCAAACTCCGGTTTCTTTTCCACAACGCCGCTGTCCGATACGAACTCGGAAAACTTGGACATGACAGCATGGCCTTTGCTGGCATAATCCTTTTCCCTTCCCTTGAACCGAAGGCTGACCTTGACTTTGTCGCCCTCCTTCAGGAATTTCGCAGCGTTACTGGCCTTTACAGCGAGATCATGTTCCTCGATAAAAGTGCTTAAGCGAATTTCTTTCACCTGCGTGATCTTCTGCTTTTTCCTTGCCTCTTTTTCCTTCTTTTGAAGCTCATATCTGTACTTTCCGTAATCAAGAATCTTACAGACCGGCGGTTTCGCCGTCGGAGCAATGTTGACCAGATCCAGCTTTCTTTCAGCCGCCAGATTCATAGCCTCATCCAGGCTCATGATGCCTAATTGTGTCCCATCGCTGTCGATAACTCTCAATTCTTTATCACGAATTTCTTCGTTGATCAGATTTTCCTTGCTAATCGCTCGCACCTCCCAAAAAAAAACTAAAAGCGGACTTTCGTACCCGCTTCAATAAAAACAAACCGACCCAACAATCAGGTTTTCTTCTTATTTGACCCTAACAGCTTCGCCGGTAAGGTGAGAAGCGGATGACTTCTTCTTTGTTTACTCGAATATACTATCATTTGTTCTATAACTTGTCAAATTATTTTTATTTGTTTTAAATAATCCGTATCCAATTGATAAAAGCGCTTTTCTATTATATGATAAATAAAGAATAACCGCATTATCGAAATTTGCTGCAAGGAGTAAAATTTATGGCAAACAGCAAAAACGCTCTTTCGGTCCTTTCCATCGACGAACTGATCCCGATTCTGGACAGCATCAGCGACGCCATTTTTATCGACGACGCACAGGGCTTTACCATCTGGATCAACAAGGCCAGCGAAGAGCTTTATAAAATAAAACGCAAAGATATCATCGGAAAGCACGTGTCCTTTCTGGAAAGAGAAGGCATCTTTACGCCTTCTGTAGCCCGCCTCGTGATGGAACAGAGAAAAGAGCTCAGCATCATCCATGAAAACAAGGATGGAAAGCGGCTGCTGACCACCGGTATCCCCATCGTAGACGCCCGCGGAAATATGAGCAAAATTATAACGACGACCCACGACATCACAGAGCTCATCAACCTGCAGAATGAGCTGGAAAGCGTTCAGAACACCCTTTTTGGCCTCAGACC
>DLFX01000303.1:6257-6431 GCA_002482405.1 Firmicutes bacterium UBA7709
CGACGTGGATTCCACCGTTTTGCTCACGGGAGAATCCGGCGTTGGAAAAGGCGTTATCGCAAAGCTGCTCCATGAAAACGGCAGCCGGAAGGAATACCCCTTCATTAAAGTCAACTGCGGAGCCATACCGGAAAACCTCATTGAGTCCGAACTCTTCGGATATGAAAGCGGCGC
>DLFX01000303.1:6442-6637 GCA_002482405.1 Firmicutes bacterium UBA7709
CGGAAAAACGGCAAAAAAGGGCTCTTTGAAACAGCGGATAAAGGAACGATATTTTTGGACGAGATCTCGGAGCTTCCTCTGAACCTTCAGGTAAAGCTCCTTCAGGTCATCCAGGAGCGTGAAATCACGCGGGTCGGCGGAGTTGAAAGCATCCCCATCGACGTGAGGATCATCTCCGCGACAAACAGGGACCTG
>DLFX01000303.1:6647-11736 GCA_002482405.1 Firmicutes bacterium UBA7709
ATGGGGGAAAGTTCAGGGAGGACCTGTATTACCGGCTGAACGTCGTTCCCATCAGCATTCCGCCCCTTCGGGAGCGGCCTGAGGACATCATCCCCATGATCCGGATCTTTCTCAATCAGAACAACATAAAGATGAAGGAGCATAAGGAGATCGACTCCAAGACCATCGCGATCCTGATGAAATACTCCTGGCCCGGAAATGTCCGGGAGCTGCAGAACATTATCGAACGGCTTGTCATAACCACCAAGGGGACCACGATCCTTCCGGAAAACCTCCCGGGCTTCATCCTTGAAACCGCAGGCTCCATCGACCCTGACAACGCAGGCCTCCTTCCGACAGGCAGCCTGAAGGAGGCCCTGGACCGCGCGGAGCGCGAGATCCTTCTAAATGCCCAGAAGCAGTATAAAACGACGAGAGCCATGGCGAAGGCTTTAGGCGTCAGCCAGCCCACCATCGTCCGCAAGCTTCAGAAATATGCGATAGATGATGCAGAATTGTATCGATGATACAATTCTGCATCGGTCTGGAATTTCCTTCTTTTTCTCAAATCGGTGGATTGAAACCAGTTCAATCCATTTTTTTCGATACATTTATGAATCAACAAAACTTTATTTCTCTGAGATTTACAAATCCTTCCTGAAATCCTGCCGCTCCCAAAAGGCGGCTTATCGCCTTAAATCCTTTTATTTCAGCCCTTTCGCTCTTGCAATCCAATATTTTCATTTCGATTCATAGTTTTGGCACAAGCATTGCATAATAAGTATAGTGTAAAATAAATCTGTTTTAATTCTTTAAGGAGGAATGTAGAACATGTCAATTGATTATGGAGAATATGTAGCAGGCTTAGTTGCAAAAGGTCACGCTGCCCAGAAGATCGCCGAAAATTTCACTCAGGAAAAGGTCGATCAGTTAACGGCAGCCGTCGCTTATGCCCTTACCCAGCCTGATGTTGCACTTAAATTCGGTGAAATGCTCGTTGAAGAATCCGGAATGGGAATTGCCGCGGACAAGCAGGGCAAGATGTTCAGTAAAGTAAAGGGTTCCTATGCTCAGATGAAGGGCCAGAAATCCGTTGGCCTGGTTGAAGTCGACGAAAAGATGGGCATGGAGAAATATGCGAAACCCATGGGCGTTATCGGCGCCATTATTCCGGTAACCAACGGAGAGGCTACTCCTGTCGTTAAGTCCCTCATGGCTCTTAAGACGAGAAACGCCATCATCCTTGCACCCCATCCAAAGGCCAGAAATACGAACTGGGAAGTAACGGAAATGATCAGAAGCGTGCTGAAGAAGTTTGACGCTCCGGAAGATCTGGTACAGTCCATCGCCCCCGAATATGTCAGCATCCCCACTTCCGCGGAATTGATGAAGCAGGTTGATTTCATCCTTGCCACAGGCGGAACCCCAATGGTAAGACAGGCTTATTCCTCCGGAAATCCGGCAATCGGCGTCGGAACCGGAAACGTCGTCACCATCATTGACGGAACCACTGATATGGACAGCGTTGCGGACATGATCGTAAAATCCAAGACCTTTGATAACGCTACTTCCTGCTCCACGGAAAACAACATTATCGTGCTGGAAGAATGCTATGACAAATTTGTTGAAGCCATGGCAAAGGCCGGCGCGTACCTGGTAAAGGAAAACACCGAAGACAAGGCGAAGCTCCTGAAGACATTGTGGCCTGAAAGCCCAGCTAATCACGATCTGAACAGACACATCGTAGCCCAGCCCGCCGCCAAGATTGCGGAAATCGCCGGAATCGACGTTCCTGCCGGCACCAAAGTGCTCATGGCGGAAGAAAACGGCGGTTACGGAAACGAATTCCCGTTCACAGGCGAAAAGCTTTCCCCGGTTTCCGGCGTAAGAAAAGCTAAGAACTTTGAAGATGCCGTTGAAAAGCTGATGAATATCCTTGAGTATCAGGGAAAGGGACACAGCTGCGGTATCCATACAAGCCTCAAGGAAAGAGTTACGTATCTCGGAGAAAAGATTCCGGTCTGCAAAGTCTGCGTAAACGAACCTCAGTCCCTGACAAACAGCGGTTCCTGGACCTCTGGTTTCCCGATGTCCATGACTCTGGGCTGCGGAACATGGGGACACAACAGCATTTCCCACAACGCAACATGGAAGGATCTCTTAAACTTCACCTATGTATCCAGGCCGATTCCTTCCTGGCAGCCTAAGGACGAAGACCTCTTTGACGAAGATATCAGAAAAGCATTCAAATAATTCACATCGCACCACTAATATAAAGCGGGGCTGTGAGCAGCAGCCCCAAGCATTATACCCGTTAAATCATATTCGTTAAAAGGAGATAATAAAATGTCAAACATTAAAGAACAGGGAATGAAATACAACCTGTATTCCTGGAGCGCTCAGAAAAAAATCAATCCTATGGTAGTTTCCAAAGCGGAAGGAATCTATTTCTGGGATGAAGACGGAAAGAAATATTATGATATGTCCGCACAGCTCGTAAACTCCAACTTAGGTCACGGACACAAAAAACTGATCCAGGCCATCAAGGATCAGGCTGATAAAATGGCATTCATGGGCCCCGGCTACTCCGTAGACGTCCGTTCCGAAGCCGCTCAGAGAATCGTCGAGTTATCAGGACTTGAAAACGCGAAGATATTCTTTGCAAACGCCGGAGCCGAAGCAAACGAAAACGCAATCAAATTTGCAAAGGCTTACACTGGAAAGTGGAAGATCTTCTCCGCTTACAGATCCTACCACGGCGCAACCTTCGGAGCAAGCGCACTGACCGGCGAGCCGAGAAGATTCATCGCTGAGCCTGGCGTTCCCGGATTCATCCACTTTGACGGACCCTATCCCTACAGAGCACCAAAGGCCTGCAAGTTCAATTCAGAAGCAGACGTTACGGAATTCTATCTCGAACTGCTGGAAAACCAGATCCTCTACGAGGGGCCGGATCAGATCGCGGCGATCTTCTTTGAAACCATCGTAGGCTCCAACGGTATCCTGATTCCGCCTAAAGGCTACTATGAAGGCGTAAGAGCACTCTGCGACAAGTACAATATCGTATTGGTATTCGACGAAGTTATGGCAGGCTTCTACAGAACAGGAAAAGCGTTCGCGTTCCATAACTTTGGCGTTAAGCCGGACCTCGTGACCTTTGCAAAGGGTTCCACCTGCGGTTATGTTCCTCTCGGCGGCGTTATCGTTACCGAAAAGATCGCGAAGATCTTCGACGAAAAGAAGATGTTCAACGGGCTTACCTACAGCGCTCATCCGATGGGATGCGCAACAGCGATTGCAACTCTTGACGCTTACAAAGAGGAAAAGATCGAAGAGAACGTCAATAAACTGGGCAAAGTCCTGGCAGACCTCCTGGACGAAATGGAAAAGAAGCACGCAAGCGTAGGCCAGGTAAGACACATCGGACTTTTCAGCTGCGTAGAGCTGGTTAAGAATAAGGCAACCCGTGAGCCCATCGTCTCCTTCAATCATGATCCGGAAGGCTTGATGAACAAGATCGTTGGAATGCTGAAGGTAGAAGGATTCTCAACATATTCCCACGAGAACATGATCCTCGTCTGCCCGCCCCTCAACATCAATGAAACCGAGTTGAGAGAAGCACTGGCAATGCTGGATAAGGTTCTTGATTCCGTAGACAATATGATTAAATAACGATTCATAACCTCTAAAACTTAAAAGAGCCGCACCGTGGGAACACCCACGGCGCGGCTCCTTGTTTTTTTCTCTACTTACCAAAACACTTGGCATAGAGCCGTTTTTTGTTCGTTTTTTGCCCGGCTATAATCTCTACGGAACATATTGCTCCGTTACGCTGAGGGCGTACCCGTTCTGCGCAACGATTCGAAATGGTGGTGAAAACCCGGAATACTTATTAAGGAGGTCCAGAAACTGCTTTTTTGAAACTTCCTTGTTGGTAACGGCGTTTTCGGAGCCTTCCCAGTCAACGATGCTGTAAACCGTCTCGTCATTTGTTCCGACATACATAGGCCAAGTGGCGGGATTGTAGATATAGTATCCGTTAGGCAGCGAATCCGGATCGACGCCCAAGGCCTTCAATCTGTCGGCATCCTCCTCTGATGTCAGCCACTCGATCAGATCGAGATGGAAATAGGGTTCCTCCAAAGTAAAATTCGAAATATAGCCGATGTAGTGGCTCAAAGGCGTAACGGCGAAATCCTCCACCGTTGCCTCATACTTGACCTCAAGAGATTCGGGAGATACCTGGTAAGGACCGATAAAGATACCGATCTCGTTGTTGTTGATGAATGCGAGAGCGGTTTGCACCGGATCCAGCAGATATGATTTCGACTGTTCTCCCCCGTCGCATTGCTTCTGGAGTTCCTTGTAGTACTCCATGTGCCTGCCTGCAGTCGGAGGAGTGACGTAATATTCATTGCCGTTGGTATCCTTCCAGCGCTCCACGCACCAGATTCCACCGTCCCCTTGTGTAACCGGCTGGGACAGGAACAGCTGGCTCGTATCTCCCGACGACAAGGGAAATTTTACAAGGACATGATTGCCGTGATACGTTTCGTGGGGCAGCTTTTCGATTCCTTCGAGAAACGAGCGCACCGCCGTCTCCCGTCCCGCATCAGTCGAATAATCCTCTTCTCCGGTCCAGTCGCTGCCCAAATACTCCAGTTTTTTCCCATCCGCGGCGAGCACCAGCACCGGCTGCCCTGGACGTCCCCATTCCGTAATCCATCCGTCTTCCACGCTCATTCCCCCAGCAATGACAACCTTATTGATATCCTCCGGCAATAGGCGGTATTCCAGGAGCCAGACTTCCACCGGAGAGGAGAGCAGCCCATCATAGACGCCTAGTTTTTCAAGCCTCGTGATTTTACTGTCCGTGATCTTGACGTCAGAGCTGTTTTCTAGTGCGGAAATTTGAGCGGCAACAAACTGATCGGCATNNTAGTCTTCCACCGTCAATTGCTCCCCTTTCGGATCGCTTACCAGGCCGGCGATCACTGCCGCAGCTGCGATGACCCCAACAACCACTACCCAGAATGCCGGCTTCTTATAGTTTAAAATATTTCGAATTCGCTTTTTTGTATTGCTTTCTCCAAAGGCGAGAGGACAGCCG
>DLFX01000303.1:11783-11961 GCA_002482405.1 Firmicutes bacterium UBA7709
TTTGATCACGCTTTCATCGCAGGACTGCTCCATATCTCCGCACATAAGATGGAACGCCACCCATACAAGGGGATTGAACCAGTGAACGCATAAAACCAGAAATGCAATCAGCTTGATTAAATGGTCAAGCCTGCGGATATGAGTCTGCTCGTGCTTTATGATATATTCTTTCTCCCGT
>DLFX01000254.1 GCA_002482405.1 Firmicutes bacterium UBA7709
AGTTTGAAGGAAAGGATCATTTCCCTGATCGTGCTGGGCGTGATATTCGTCACGATCTGGTACATGATCGATATCGTTTTGCTCACTTTTATCATCACCTTTGTATTTTATCATCTGGTCGATTTAATCCAGAAAAAAGCAAAGGAACTGACTCCCGTCCGGATTCCCGACGGCCTTGTCCTCACCGTTTTATACAGCATCTTCATCTGTCTTCTTATCTTTGGGGGCATTGTTCTGGCGCCGAGGCTGGCGGCTTTTGTCAACAACCTTGCGGATATCTTCATCAATTTTAATGTGGACGCGGTAAAGGCGGTCATCGACCCGCGCATTGCAGAGCTCTTAGGGGATGTGGACTTCAGCACATATCTGAATCAGGCCGGTCTCATGCTCTCTTTCGGCGTCGCCGCGGTGGGAGGATTCGGCCTCAACCTTTTCCTGGCTCTTATCCTGAGCTTTTTGCTGGTGCTGGAAAAGAACAAAATAAAAAAATTTGGTGAAAAGCTTGCAAACAGCCGGATTTCCTTCATCTACGACTACCTGATCAAATTCGGGGGGAACTTCTGCAAAACCTTTGGAAAGGTGATGAAAGTTCAGGTTACCATCGCGTTCATCAACTCCATCATCTCCATGATCCTCTTGACCTTTCTTGGCTTTCACCAGATCATGGGCCTGGGGGTAATGATCTTTACCCTTGGCCTGGTTCCGGTGGCCGGCGTGATCATATCCCTGATCCCGCTGTGCATCATAGCCTTTAATGTCGGCGGCATCAGCAAGGTGGCCGCGGTAATTCTGATGATCGTCTTTATCCATATGCTGGAGGCCTACGTGCTGAATCCGAAGCTGATGTCGGATCAGACCAATCTGCCGGTCTGCTTTATCTTCATTATCCTTCTCGTAGGAGAGCACTATTTAAAGGTGTGGGGCCTGCTCATCGGCGTGCCGCTTTTCATCTTCCTTATGAACGCCATGGAAGTGGATTATTCAGATGTTTCATCAAAGGATAAGCACAAGCGCAAGTTTAAAAAGAATAAGGATAAGGATAACACAATAACCAATTGCGACGAGCTATAAATTATAAATCAGGCAGTATTTGCAGAATTGTTTTCGGAATTAATNNATTCGCTCAAACAGCACATTTTCACTTAAACCATTTATCAAATGCTACAATCGTAAAATTTGAAAGCATAGAAATTCCTCAAAAGATTCTGCAAATACTGCCTTTTTATATACCGGTAATTGACCTGTTGTTGTTTAATGGATCGGTTCTTCTGTGGAAAATGAAACAGCTTATGTCATAGGGGAGTGTCCGAGTAATTTTCCCATGTTATCCGATGCAGGTGAGCCCTACCTTTGAACAACGTATCATGCAAAGATTGCCCAAAAGCACCGTCATATGGACTACGTTTGCTTTTGGGGTCAAAGGTAGTGAGCCGAATCGTGATAACATGAAAATTATGAGCACTTCCCGAAGGCATAAGCTATTTATTTACGGGTCAGAAGAATCGTCCCCTTGTTTCAATGTAATGCAGGTCAGTTCCGGAGGCGAGAACAGCCGGAAGGGCAGCTTCGTCGTTCCGACGCCGGAGTTGACATAAAGCTCGGAATTTCTTGCGTTGGAAAACCGGAAGGAGCCGCTGACATACTCTTTTCCAAAGGAAGGCAGGATATACCGGTCAAAGAGCTTCAGGTTGATCTGCCTGCCATGGGTGTGACCCGATATCATCAGGTCCACATTGTAATCCATCATCTGATCGATCAGGTCCGGCTCGTGGGCCAGGACGATGTTGAAATGATCCGGACGGCCCCAGCTTGCGACGGAGGGGTCCCCATATCCGATGACAGCGTCGTCGATTCCGATGATGGTGATGCCGAGCTTCTGAATGGAAAGGCAGTTGTTTTTCAGCACGGTAAACCCCCCGGCCTCCATAATGGCCTGATATTTGTTTTCGGCGCCGCCGCCGTAATCGTGGTTGCCGAAGATCGCATATTTGCCGTGAGGCGCCTGTATTTCGGAGAGCATTCCGGAAATCTTGCCGGTATCGCCGGAATACAGATCGTAATTGTCGATCAGATCTCCTGTGAAGACAACCACATCCGGCTTCATCTTTCCGATAGCGCCGACGACCTTTCTAAAATCTTTCACAGTGTAATAGTCGCCGAAATGTGTGTCGCCGAATACGGCTATTTTGAGATTGTCCGCGTCGGCTGTGATCCGCGGAGACGCGACGGTGACATCCTTCACCGTGAGCATGTGAGGCTCGACATATCTGGCGTAGACCACCAGGATCGCGCCGACTGCAATCAAAAGCAATATAAGGCGAAGTATATTTTTTATCAGTCTGAACACGGGAAAACTCCTCTGCGCGTTATATCGAGGCGGTATGTATTATACGCCCCGATATATAGAATATTTCTCATGAGCGCAAGAAATGAGTGAAACTTACAGGAAACGGCGGGATTATTCCGTTCATAAACGATGAGGGTGTGGACACGGGGAGTGCTTCAATGGTATTATATTAAATAGAGAATTCATTTCAGGCGGGGGTATATTCTCCGCCTGTGAAATATGGAGAAAAGCGTGATGTCAGGGTGGATTCCATGAGTAAAAACAACGGATCGAACAAAACCATAACAGTGATCGGCGGCGGACCTTCCGGCATGGCGGCGGCTATTTCCGCCGCGCGGCAGGGGAAGGGCACGGTTCGCCTGATCGAAAAGAACGCTGTTCTGGGGCGGAAGCTTCTGGCGACGGGAAACGGGCGCTGCAACCTGACAAATGGAAACAGTCCCGGCGCGAAGGAGATCCTGGGATTCTTTGAAGGTCTGGGCCTTTTGATGAGAGAAGAGGCAGAAGGGCGGGTTTATCCCTACCCCGAACAGGCCGTCTCCGTCCAGGAGGCGCTGATCAGCGAGCTTTCCCACCTGGAGGTTGAAATTCTCTGCGGATTGGAAGTAAAGGCCATAGAAAAGGCGGATACCGGATTTCAAATCGTTACGGATAAAAACAGCTTTTTCTCCGACGCGGTGATTTTAGCCACAGGAGGCAAGGCCGGCCCTCAATACGGCTCCACGGGAGACGGATACCGCTTTGCCAGAGCCCTCGGACATAGCGTTGTCAGGATCATGCCGTCCCTGGTCCAGATGGTTTCCGACGAGCCCTTCTTCAAAGCAATAAAGGGCGTCCGCGCCAAGGGCCGGGCGGAGCTATTGCGGGAGGACCGGACGGTGGACGGAGAGGCCGGGGAAATCCAATTTACAGAGGACGGCTTGTCCGGGATCTGCATTTTTAATTTAAGCAAGGAATATGTCCAGGGGGACATAATAAAGTTAGATCTGTTTCCAGAGTACAGCGAAGAAGCGCTGGAAACGGTGCTGACCGACAGGACCAAGAGGCTGGGAGACAGGAGCATGACGGAATTTTTCGGCGGAATGCTTCAGAAAAAGCTGATTCCGGTGATCCTGGACCTTCTCGGCTTGGAAGAAAGCAGAACCGCTTCCAGACTTGTCCGGGAGGATATCGCAAAAGCGGTACGGCTTTTGAAAGGGTGGAGAATCTCCATAACGGGAACGAAAGGCTGGAGGGAGGCGCAGGTGACCGCCGGAGGCGTTGACCTTGCCGAAATCGATGGGAACACCATGGAATCCCGGCTGTTGCCGAACCTGTATTTTGCCGGCGAGGTTCTGGATGTGGATGAGAAATGCGGAGGCTTCAATCTGCAATGGGCCTGGCATTCGGGTCTGGCCGCGGGAAGAGCCGCGGCGGAAGCTCATGAACTCGCCGCCACTGCCGGAAGCCGGGCGGAACGCTAAGGAAAACAAGATGCTTAGAATACATGAAATAAAGCTGAATCTCGGGGAGGAGCCGGACGTTATCCCTTTGCGCATCATAAAAAAACTGAACGTCCGGGGTCTCGAAATAAAAGAATATCAACTGGTCAAGGAATCTCTGGACGCGCGGAACAAGACGGACATCAAACTGGTTTATTCCGTGGATTTCATTCCATATCTGCCGGGCCGGGAAACAGGAGATGCGGAAGCCTTTCTGCTGAATAAGAGCAGGGGCGCGAAACTGGAAAAAGCACCTGATATGGGCTATCGCCCGGTTTCTTCGGGAAGCGCTGAAATGAAGCATCGCCCTGTGATCGCGGGCTTCGGGCCCTGTGGCATGTTCGCCGGGCTGATCCTGTCCGAGATGGGCTATAAGCCGGTCATTCTCGAACGGGGAAAACCCATCGCGGAGCGGATTCGGGATGTGGACCGCTTCTGGAGCACGGGAATGCTGGACGAAGAATCCAACGTTCAATTCGGAGAAGGCGGCGCGGGGTTGTTTTCCGACGGGAAACTGACGACCCAGACCAGGGATCCGAGAATACGGAAGGTCCTGGAGGAATTTGTGGAAGCCGGGGGAGACCCTTCGATGCTGTATAAGCAGAAACCCCATATCGGAACCGACGTCCTGAGAAGAATCGTTTTAAATATAAGAAAGAAGATCATTGAGAACGGCGGAGAAGTCCTGTTCCAGAGCAAGCTGAGCGGCCTTGTGATTGAGGAGGCAGCCGGAGTGGAAGAAGCAGCTGCGCTGGGAGAAACAGATGGGACGGGAGAATCTGCCGGCGCCAGAAAAATAAAGGGAATTCTCGTCAACGGGGACCGGCAGATCGACGCGGAAACGCTGATTTTAGCCATCGGCCACAGCGCCAGGGACACGTTCCGCGCACTGGATCGGCAAGGGGTGGCGATGAGCCAGAAGCCCTTCTCCATCGGTGTAAGAATAGAGCACCCCCAGCCGCTGATCAATGAGGCGCAGTACGGGGAAGGCTGGGAGGAATACGGGCTTGGCGCCGCGGATTATAAGCTGTCCCATCACTGCGAAAATGGGAGGGGCGTTTATACCTTCTGCATGTGCCCCGGAGGCTATGTCATCGGCGCCGCTTCTCAGAAAGGCTGTGTCGTTACCAATGGAATGAGCTATCAGGACAGGGGTTCCGCCCTTGCCAACAGCGGTCTTCTGGTGGATGTGAGAACGGAGGACTTTCCGAATAAAGCTCCCCTGGCAGGGATTGAATTTCAGGAGAAATATGAGAAACTTGCCTTTGAAGCGGGGGGAGGAGGCTACCTGGCGCCGGCCCAAAAGCTGAAGGATTTCATGAGAGACGGCCAATCCCGGGAATCGGCAGACGGATCAGCTATAAATTCGGATGACAGGACGGCCTTGGAGCCGGAAGATAGTCCTGCTGTGGAGCCGACCTACCGGCCGGGAACCACATGGACCGATCTTTCAAAGTGCCTCCCGGAATTTACGGCGGAAGCCATGAGAGAAGCCATTCCCGCCTTTGGGCGGAAGATGCGGGGCTTCGACGCGGGGGATGCCGTAATGACGGGCGTGGAGACGAGAAGCTCCTCTCCGGTGCGCATCCCAAGGGATGAAAATCTGGTTGGCAGTGTGGAAGGCCTGTATCCTGCCGGAGAAGGCGCCGGTTACGCCGGGGGAATCATGTCCGCGGCTGTGGACGGAATCAAGGTTGCTGAAGAAATTATAAAAAGATATGCACCTCTTTGACCAGGTATCTTGTCAAAGGAGAACGAAAATTATTTAATCAAAGGAGAGGAAAAAATGTTGGAAAAAGGCTATATTCAGGTCTATACCGGGAATGGGAAGGGTAAGACCACCGCGGCTCTGGGCATCAGTCTCAGATCGGTCTGCGCGGGGAACAAGGTATTTTTCGGGCAGTTTATGAAGGGCCAGGATTACAGCGAGAAGAAGGCCTCGTACTATCTTCCCGGATTTACCATGGAACAGTTCGGCGGAGTGTGCTTTATCAACGGCACCCCGACGGAAAAGGATATCTGTGACGCCAGGATCGGGCTGGAAAAGATGAGAGAGGTGCTTTCCTCCGGGGAATACGATCTGGTGGTGTTCGACGAGATCAACACGGCTCTGTTCTTCAAATTGCTGACGGTGGAGGATGTCTTAGCCGTGCTGGATCTGAAGCCGGAAAAGACCGAAGTGATCCTGACCGGACGCTACGCGCCGCAGGAAATCATCGACCGTGCGGATCTCTGCACGGAAATGAAGGAAATCAAGCATTATTACAATGCGGGAGTCGATGCGAGAGTAGGAATTGAAAATTAGGAAGGATCATGTTTTGAGAAGAAAAATTATTGCTAAAATTTTATGCTTCGGGCTTAGCCTGACGCTTCTTGGGGCGGCGACGACGCCCGCTTTTGCGACGGAGCCAGTTTCAGAGCCAGTTTCAGAGCAAGGTGCAGAATCTGCGGAATTGACGACCTCAGTCAATCCAGTGGACCCGGAGCCGGTTTCAGGGCCGGCGATAGATGAGCTTTATCGGATGGACAGCGACGGAACCTATGACATATTTACGAACTACGTCCATGGCTACTCGCTGAAGGTCGATCAGGGCATGGGGGTCGATCTGGATTATTCCGGAATTTGCGCCGTGCTCGAAAACGACCACAAGAGAATCGAAATCTACAGAGAGGGATTGGCGTCCGGCGTCAGTTCGAGCGCCTACATCAATTATTCCAATAAATTTTTGGACAACACCGCCGATCACGTAAAGGAATATGAAGACTGGACGACAGTAAACGGAAGGTCGGTACATATTCTTCAGTGGTCCAGGCAAAAGCTGAGCCGCGTGGAAAACGACAAGAATTACTACGTTTCTTTGGACATCCTGAACGGATCCGGGGAAGTTTATACGATTTTTGTGAAATCAGACCAGCCGCTTTACCTTACGGGGGGATATTCCTATCTGATCGACGACTTCCGGACCTTTACTCCGACTCAATCGGCGTATATGAGAAAAAGCCGGGAGGTCGATCTTGAGAGCAGGGGCTGGAATGAGGAGACCCAGGCCTTTTATCGGCAGTATTTCGGACCGGACAGCACTCTCCAATGGGGCCTTTTTGAACCTGCGGCTCCCGACGATTTCACGCAGATGAAGTACCTCGAGACGGCCATGGACTATCAGTTCCCGTTTCTGCTGAATTATTCCAGCTTTGAAAACACGTACAAGCATCCGAATCTGGAATCCCGGCTTCAGAATGCCTATAAACAGAACAAGACCCTGGAGCTAACCCTGCAGANNGCGGGAGAGGGAAATATGGTGTACGACGTTCTGAACGGAGAGTACGACGAGTTCTTGAAGAATTACGCTAAGACCGTCAGCGATTTCGGCCATCCTGTGCTCTTCCGGCTGGGAAATGAAATGAACGGAGACTGGTGCCCGTACTCGAGCTATAACACCTCAAAGGATACGGAGGTATTCAAGGAATTCTACCGGTATGTCCACAAGATATTTGATGAGGCGGGAGCGAACAACGTGATCTGGGTCTGGAATCCAAACGGGAAGTCCTTCCCTGATTTTGAGTGGAATGACGAGGCGA
>DLFX01000202.1:0-19169 GCA_002482405.1 Firmicutes bacterium UBA7709
CGTGCGGTTTGAAAGAGCCCGGACAAGAGATGCAGAGCGGATTTTGGACGAGTTTATTCATACCATTTTCGGGGAAAGCGGCGTGTGAACATGGAACAGCAAAAACATATCAGAATGCGGTACTTCCTATTGGTTATTCTGTTTGCCGTCTGCTTTTTCGGATCGTTCCTTCTGGGGAAATATACCGTCGATCCGGTTACCGTCGTCAAGGTGCTGCTGTCAAGGGTGGTGGATATTCCTCACGACTGGCCGGACCAGGCGGAGACGGTGCTGTTCAACGTCAGGTTGCCCCGGGTGCTCCTGGGGGCGGTCATCGGAGGCGGGCTTGCCTGTGCCGGTGCGGCCTATCAGGGGATATTTCAAAACCCGATGGTTTCGCCGGATATCCTGGGGGCCTCCAACGGATCTGCCTTCGGAGCGGCATTTGGGTTGTTCTTTTCATTTGGATACACCGGAGTTTCACTGAGCGCTTTTTTCTTTGGACTCCTGGCGGTTTCCATGGTGTTTCTGATCAGCCGGAGGGTCAAGCTCAACATCACGCTGGGTTTGATCCTGACGGGGATCATGGTGGGATCCATCTTCAATGCGGGGGTGTCATTTATCAAGCTGGTGGCGGACCCTGCGGATACGCTGCCGGCCATCACATACTGGCTGATGGGAAGCCTGGCGTCCATTCGTCTGGGCGACGTTTTCTTTGCGGGGCCGCTTATCATAGCGGGCATCGTTCCCATCATGCTGTGCCGCTGGCAGATCAACGTCCTGACCATGGGCGACGACGAGGCCAGGACCCTGGGGGTCAACGCGAACCTGATCCGCACGGTGATCATCGTCAGCTCTACCTTGATTACAGCAGCAGCCGTTTCCGTAAGCGGGCTGATTGGCTGGGTGGGGCTGGTGATTCCCCACTTCGCCCGGATGATCATGGGAGACGACTACCGGGTCATGCTTCCGGCGGCAGCACTGCTGGGGGCGAGCTTTATGGTGGCCGTCGATAACCTTGCCCGCATGCTTGCGACTCACGAAATCCCCATAGGGATACTGACGGCATTTGTCGGTGCGCCGTTTTTCGTTTATCTGATTCTGAGGGAAGGGAACAGGCAGCAGTGACGGTTCAAGTAAAAGATTTAAACTTTTCATATAAGACGGAAAACGTGTTGAAAGGAATCTCCTTCGACGCTTCGGAAGGGACCCTGCTGTGCGTGCTGGGAAAGAACGGAGCGGGGAAGAGCACCCTGTTTCGGTGCATTCTGGGACTCTTGAAGGGCTATCGAGGGGATATCCTCATC
The DNA here is from genome assembly GCA_002482405.1 of Firmicutes bacterium UBA7709. The sequence continues at coordinate 1,287 of DLFX01000202.1, forward strand.
GACGGCATTGCGGCAGGCAGACTTTCAGCCCGGGAACTGGCAAAGAAAATATCATATATCCCCCAGAATCATATGACGGTATACTCCTATTCCGTTCTGGATATGGTAACGATGGGCACGACGATCCGTCTTGACAGGTTTCAAAACCCGGGAAAACGGCAGCGCGCCGCGGCGGAAACCGCCCTTGAAATGATGAACATCAGCCACCTGGCGGGCAGGAGCTTTCGCAATATCAGCGGCGGAGAGCAGCAATTGGTTCTGATCGCAAGGGCCATCGCCCAGCAGACCAGAATACTGATCATGGACGAGCCCTGCTCCAATCTCGACTACGGAAATCAGATCAAGGTCATGAAATCCGTCAAGGACCTGGCGAGGCAGGGCTATCTCGTGATCCAGTCCACTCACAATCCGGAGCACGTATTCCTCTTTGCCGATGAAGTGCTGGTGATGCTGGATGGTAAAACAGAGGCGAAGGGCCCGCCGGAGGATATCCTGACGGAGGAGCTGCTTCAAAGGGTTTACGGCATCCGGGTAAACCTTCACGAAATCGAGAAGAGAAATCTGAAATTCTGTGTGCCGGACGAAAGTGAAATGGAGACAGATCATGTGGGAGCTTTATGACGAATTGGTTGAAGGAATTCCCGACGGGATCACAGCGGACTGTATCACCGTGGGACTTCACTGGACTGTGGTAACCGCCGGGAAATACTGCGGAACCGCAATGACGGTGACAGAACAGGGAGCTTTCCCGGAGTTGACGGGAAGCCGTAGGGGGCAGCCCTTAAAACACCTGGCTTCCCTGGCGAAATCGTGGAACTTTCTCGAAGCCTCTGTGGGAGTCGCAGCTATCAACGCTTATTACAATAATAGAGAAACATGGGAGCAGCTGAAGGGGCAGGCAAAGAGTCCGGTCGATTCAGGCGGCGGACCGTCGCGGACGAACCCGGACGGATCGGCGCTATGGGAGATCGTCGGATCGGAGAATGCTTTTGATGGTTATGCTCAGGCGGTGAAGGGCAAGAAAGCGGCCATCATCGGACATTTCAGGCATCTGGAAAACTACCTGACGGAGGCGAAGGAGGTTTCGGTTCTGGAGAGAAGGCCCCTGGACGGCGACTACCCAGACAGCGCCTGCGAATATATACTGCCGGAACAGGACTTCATCTTTATCACCGGCTCCACCCTGGTCAACAAGACGCTGCCCAGGCTGCTCCAGCTATCCCGGAAGGCGCAGGTGGTCCTGGTGGGACCAAGCGCTCCTATGACTCCGATCCTCTTCCGGTACGGCGTGGATGAGATGAGCGGATTTCTGGTGGCGGACAGGGATGGCGTAATCGACGCCGCTTCCATGGCGGAACATAAAGCGTTTTTTCAGTGCGGCGAACGGGTTCGCATGATGAGGAGGAGAGTATGAGTTTTAAGAAATTATCGGCCTTTGTGATGGTCCTTATTTTGGCGGTCAGCATGGCGGCCTGCGGCGGTGGGGGCGGAAACGCACCCGAGGATAAAACAGCGAAGGAGGCCACAAGAACCTTTGTCGATTCCGCTGGAAGGGAAGTGGAAATCCCCGGGGAGATCGATTCCATCGCGCCTTCCGGACCTCTGGCGCAGATCGTCCTCTATACGGCCTGCCCGGACAAGCTGGTGGGAATCGCCACTCCTTTCTCGGACAGCGCAAAGCAGCTGATTGATGAAAAATATTGGAGCCTGCCCATCTTCGGGCAGTTTTACGGGAAAAACGCGAGCCTCAACATGGAAGCCCTCATCGCGGCGAACCCGGATGTGATCGTGGACATCGGGGAGGCGAAGGACACGGTGAAGGAAGACATGGACGGCCTCCAGAAACAGCTTAATATGCCGGTCATCTTTATCGAAGCCACCCTTGATACGATGGATGAAGCCTATGATAAAATCGGGGAACTGATCGGCGACAGGTCGGAAACGGACCAGCTTGCGGCTTATTGTAAGCAGGTTTCAGAAAAAACGGATCAGATCAACGGGACTTTAAAGGATGAAGACCGGATCACTGTCTACGAGGCTATGGGGGACTCCGGGCTGAACACCAACGCGAGAGGTTCCTTCCACGCGCAAATCATCGACAAGGCCGGCGGAATCAACGCCGCAGATGTGGAAGCCGCCGCTCAGGGAGCGGGGACAGAGGTTTCCATGGAGCAGATCCTGAATTGGAATCCCGATGTGATCATTGCGGAGTCAAAGGATATATACAATCTGATCAAGACCGACAAGACCTGGGGCAAACTGGACGCCGTCAAAAACGGAAGAGTATATAAGGCGCCGACGGCTCCCTACAGCGCTTTGGGGACGCCTCCCTCTGTGAACCGGGTCATCGGCGTGCTGTGGCTTGGGAATATCCTTTATCCCCAGCAGTATGGGATCGATATCACGTCGGAGTTTCAGAAATTCTATAAACTGTTCTATCACGTGGAGCTGGACAAGGAAAAGGCGGCTGAAATCCTGGGAACTGAATAGCATCATTGCTGATCCGGCCCGGAAACGGCGGTGAAATGATCTATGAACAAAAAGAAAACTTTAGAATTTATGAGGGAATCAAAGCTTTTTTCGGAGTTCTCAACCGAAGAATGCGTTTTGATGGAAAAAATTCTGAAGCCCTATGAAAAGAGCTTTGAAAGAAAGCCCGGCAAAGTCACTGTTCCAAATCATTCAGGAGATCTTCCGACAGGAACTTTACATAGTATAAAAGAACAGGCAGGACTTAAATGATCTGTTTTTGAAAAGGAAGGAGCTGATGCAATATGCGTAAATTATCATATTTAGCGATATTTGAACCCGGCAAAGACGGATATGGAGTATATTTTCCTGATCTCCCCGGTTGTATCAGTTACGGCGCTACTTTTGAGGGGGCACAGCAGGAAGCAGCCGATGCGCTTGGACTGCATATTTACGGAATGGAGAAGGACGGAGAAGTGATTCCGGAACCGTCAAAGGTGATAGAGGCTGACCCTGATACAGCACCGGGTTATTTGATCGCTCCGGTAGTTATTTTCCCGGATATGGTAAGAAATGAATTGGATAATAAACGGGTTAAAACCAATGTTACACTGCCTGCATGGCTGAAAGAAGCTGCCGAGAAAGAAGGAGTAAATTATTCCAGAGTACTCGAAACGGCATTATATGAGTATCTCTGTATACCAAGCGGCAATGTCCCACCGGGGCACAGAAAGTAAACTGATTTATCCGTAAAACGGCCGTAAATAAGCCGGTTAAAATAAAAACGTATGTTGGCACGCCAACGTACGTTTTTATTTTTTTCTGGTATAATCTAAAGGAATTTTGACGGAGGGCACAGAGGAAATGAAAAAAGATTTTTCCCGGTGGACGGGCGAGAAGAAAAGGAGCTCTGATTTGACATGCGGAAGAAAAACCCGGCTTGCCCTGATCGCGGCTCTTTTTATCTCAATCATCCTGATTTCAGCCTGTGGAAGCCAGAAGCCGGATATTTCCGCATATCAGGATATGAAGATCCACATTACGGGCCTTGAGGAAGAAGATTTTGACATTACGCCGGCGGAACTGATCCAGATGGACTGTGTGTCGGGAAGCTCTGAGGGGAGCAGCGAAAAGGCGGGAACGGTGACCGGGTACGGACCGGCTCTCGACACGTTTCTCTCCCATTACGGGAAAGAGCGCTCGGATTTTGACAAGATACGCTTTACCGGAAAGGACGGATACAAGAAGACCTTATGGGGTGAGCTGCTGGACAGCGACAAAATCCTTTTATCCATTTCCGGCGGAAAGGATCCTCTCAGCGACAGCGAGACTCCGCTTCGTCTCATCGTGCCCGGACAGGAATCCTCCTACGGGGTATACGGCGTGACGCAGATCGACTTTATCAACGAAGAGAAAGCGCAATGAGACAGACGATCCTCAGAAAACTGTATATTTTAATCATAACCGCCTTTGCGGTGATTTGTGTGACGATGCTGACGCCTGCCCAGGTATGCGCCTTTGACGACGACGAACTCAGCGGCATTCCGGCGGACGACCTGACCGTTAAAGTCGGGTATTTCGGGGGACCATATTATGAGAAGCATGTTTTTTCCCTCGCCGAGCTATGGAAGATGGATGTCGTCTATGGGGATTACACCTTCATCGACAATATGCCCTCCGTGGTCATCGATCACGTGGCGGGAGTGCGCCTGTCGGACATCATCGATGCGGCGGGCATCGATCTGAATTCCGTGCAGACGCTGTATTTCTGGACAAACGACAAGACGAGCTCGTATTATACGGCCTTTACGAAAGCATCCCTGATCGACACGCCGCGCTATGTCTATCACAGCCTGCCGGAGAATTATGACAACGACCGGGGCGTCGGAAACGCTTACGCGACTCAGGACGCGGAACGGGTGGACACTGTTATGGCTCTGGCCGACGACTGGACCCGCGTGATCGCCGGCGCCACCTTTGGCAGCGACTATCTGAACCTCAATACAAACACGCGCTTCCGGCTGATCTACGGGCAGACCGACATCACTACCCACACCGCGTCCCGTTCGGCTAAATGGGTCCACGAGATCGTGGTGGAGCTGGGAGGCGCGCCTACCGTCTCTATGGACCGGTCGGCGCTGAAGCTGAAGGTCGGAAGCGTGTACCGCGCGGTGGCCAGGGTAAACGCGGCGGATTCGGCCATATCGGCAAACGCAGCGCTGACATGGAGCTCCTCCGACGAGAAAAAGGCCGTCGTCTCTCAGGATGGGACGGTGAAAGTGTTGGGGGATGGCCCCGTCAAGATAACGGCAAGCTACGGAGGCGCAAGCGCGACTCTCGTCATCAACGGCGGCGAGGGAGGAAATGCCGGCGACGCTTCCGGAGACAAAGGGGCGTCTGATCTGGGCAAAGCGAATGCTTCGCTGGCCCCGCCGGCCCTTTCTCCCACAGCGGAAGCAGCCGGAAAGCCCGTGGAAATTTCCGTCATAGAAGAAAGAGGCCTGTCCCAGGCGGAAAAAAGCATCGGAAGCGAGGGCGGAGTGCAGAACTGGCGGACTCAGGGGATGTCGGGAACGGCTGTCGCTCTCCCGGACATCCAGGAGAAGAACCCCCTCACGCTGGTGGCATGGGCGGCGCTTTTCACCCTGCTGGCCGCGTCGGTGATATTCAGGACATATCGATTCTTTAAGGACATAGGAGGAAAAATCAATGCTTTCTTTTTCAAATCTCAGTAGTGTGCTAAGGTNNAAGGTCCTTTTCCGAGGTGCTTTTAATACCGGTAATGACTGTGGTGGTGGTGCTGATCGCTATTACCGTGGTGATGCTTGGCACATTGATCGCGGAGTGCTTTACCGAAAGGCTGCAGCTTAAAGTCAAGCTGCCGGAGGTGGCGGAGCGGCTGAAGGCGGGAAAAGAGTCCGCCGCCAGGATCATCGAGACCTCCGGCCTGTTGAAGCGCCAGAAAAAAGCGCTTCTTACGGTGACAGAGCATCCGGCTCTCTCCCCCGCCATGCGGGAGTCCCTGGCGGTAGAGCTGATTTTTGAGGAAAGAGAGCATTACAATACCATCGTTAAGATTACGGATACCATAGCGAGGGTCGGCCCCATGCTTGGACTGCTGGGAACATTGATTCCGCTGGGGCCAGGGATCATCGCCCTGGGGCGCGGGGATACCTACACGCTGTCGACCTCATTTCTCACGGCCTTTGACACCACCGTAGCCGGTCTGGCGACCGCGGCTGTAGCGCTGATCATTTCCACCATCAGAAAGAAGTGGTATGAGCGGTACATGAGAGGTCTGGAAATGGTGATGGAGTGCCTTTTGGAAGTCGAAGAGCAGCCGGACCGCGCCGCGGTTCCGCCGGATGGGGTTAAAGTTTCGGAGGAGGGAGAAGGCGATGAAGCGAAAGTACGGCAGACGGCTTGACCGGGAGAATCCTGTGGAAGAGGACGTCAACCCTTTGGAAGGTGTGCCGAATCTGGCGGATATCATGCTGGTCCTCGCCTGCGGTCTGATGCTCGCCCTCATCATCAACTGGAACGTGGATGTGGCGGGCTTGAACGAGACGGTTCAGAACAGAGCCGAGGTCAAGCTGCAGATGGAAGGGCTGGCTGAGGGCCCGGACAGCAAGCAGGACGAGATGAAAAATTATGTGGAAAAAGGAATCGTGTATGAAGATCCCGTGACCGGGAAGCTCTACATGGTTAAAAATGAATAAAGGTAATAGGAACTGGGAATGGGATTGAAAATGAATGAGAAATGGGAAGGTGATTGGGAATGAATGAAAAAGGGCGCTTCAACCGGCATGGGCTGTTAAAGAGGTTATCGCTGTTTCTGATGGCTTTTATTCTTGCCGTCGGTCTGATGGGACAGCCGTGGCTGATGGGATTGACCACTGAGGCAAAAACCCTTTCTTCAGCAAAGGCGGAGCGGGTATTTTTCTATGGGGTGAACCATGAGGGGAAGAGCGTGCTGCTCAAAGTAATTCCTATCGCCGACCTGAAAGCGTTGAGCCACGGTCAGCTTTCGGAGGTTACGACGGGCAGGGACACCGGGGAAAACTATTACATTTCAACGACGGACAATTATCCTACGACCCAATACTGTGAGGCCCGGGGGATTACGATACCGGAACTGGTGGCCTATGTGAAGAGCGTCACCACAGTGACCGGAGCTGATCGGATCGATTTCACCGGGAGCGATACCCTGCGCCTGATGGCGACGGACAGCTACGGAAATTACAGCAGGTCCTGGACCTGGGATCAGCTTTACGGGGTTGACCGCTATTATTTTGAAGGCATGTACGACGATAAGACAGGCTGGAATACCGGCTGGGAAATCGCCGGGGACGACAACTCCAAATTCGGCGTCACTCTCGATGAGTACAACAGCAGATACGAGGACAGCGACCCTTACTACCAGGCAAAGCGTGACGTGTTTAAGAGCGGAAAGAAGACGGCGGTGATCCTCGCCACCGAGTCGTTTTCAGGCAGGACGACTTCCCGGACCCTTCAGGCTTCCACAGAGGTGGGAATTGCGGAGTACATCGAAAAAAACAGCGGTGTCGTCGCCGGCAGCCTGAAGGATGAACTGACCGACGATTATTCCCTCAGGCTGAGCCTGCCCATGACAGAGGCGGACCTCATGGTAGCTCACCGGACGTCCTATGACAACTTCAAGTGGATATACAACGTGCAGCTCGACATGGGCGCCGAGGCTCCCGCCATGAAATCCATGGGAATGGTGGCCGAACCCGTCGCGTCGGTGACCTTAAGCCCCGATGGAAAGACTGCATCCATCAAGGTCACCTGCAAAACGGAAGGGGCATCGATCTATTATTCCTTTGACGGCGCGCCTCAGACGGAGTATAAGGAGCCGGTATCCCTCGATGTAAGCGGCAGGAATCTGACGTCGGATCCCATTACATTTTACATGACGGCGGTAAAGGAAGGGTACGAGGACGGAGGCGTCGTCACGGTGAAATATCCCGGAATGTCCCCCGCCTTCCAGACGATCTACAGCAGCATGGCGGGAAGGGATATCGTGTTCACCGCGGCGGAAGAGGTAACGGATTCCGACTGGACTGCCTGGACGAAGGCGTTTTCCGGAATGTCACTGAAGAGCCCGTCAACAGAGGGGTATGCTACGGTGGACACCAGTAAATACAAGATCAGCGATTCGGCGAGGAGCATCACGGTGGATAAGAGCCTGTTTACGGAAACGGGTTCCTACAGCTTCCTATTTAAGGCGTCAAAGTATTCCAACAGAAATATCTCTCTGACGGTGAAGAGGGCCGTTCCGGCTGTAAAGGCGGCGGAGAGCTATGCGCTGGGCGGCGGCGTTACCCTGACCTTTGACGATCCGGATTACCAGAAGTGCCTCAGCCTGTATGTCAAAAAAACCGGCGAAGAGCAGGGAACCATCATTTCGGCTTCCTATCTCGACCGCGGCACTCCGGGACAGGTGACGGTCAAGCCCTCCTATTTTGCCCTTCCTTCCTGCGCGATGCCTGAAGCCGGCAGCTATACGCTGAGCCTTGTGAGCAATACCTATTCGCCAGGTACCCAGGATGTAAATATCGTCTTGTCCTCGGGATTCGGCGACGTGGCTCAATCGGCATGGTATAAAGAGGCGGTGGCCTTTGTGGTTGATAAAGGTCTGTTCAACGGGACCGGCCCGGGGAAATTTTCACCGGACGCCACCCTCACCCGGGGCATGTTTGTAACGGTCCTGGGAAGGCTTTTCGGGGCGGATACATCCATGTATGAGGAGAGCGGATTCAGCGATGTCGGCATCACCGCGTGGTACGGACCTTACGCGGCATGGGCCGCAGAAAAGGGTATCGCTTCCGGCGTTGGAAACGGCAGGTTCGATCCGGATGGGTTCATCACCAGGGCCCAGATGGCGCGGATGCTGTACGGCTGCTCGAAGGTTTCGGCAGGGGAAACGGCAGACGCCGATGGAACAGCCTTTGACTCTTTTCCCGACGTGAGCGCCGTCCCAAATTGGGCTGTTGATCCCATGAAATGGGCGGTTTCAAATGGATTGATCAACGGAATAGACGGCAAGCTGGCACCTTCGGGCAATGCGACAAGGGCTCAGGCCGCGGCGATCCTCATGCGCTACGATGGCTTGATCGGAACGGATGCCGGACCCGCCGCTGCCCAGCAGGATGATGAAAAGAGGTAACACCATGAAAACCAAGAAAGATATACCGGCGCGTCCGTTGGGACTTCTGAGGCGCGCGCTTATTTTCACGATCGCGTTGACTCTCGCCTTGACGCTGCCCGTCTCCACAGCTTCGGCAAAGACGATACCCTCGGGCCAGACGGTGGGCGATGTGCTGTTTTACATTACAAACGCCGCCGGAGAGAGAATTCTCGTATCGGAAATTCCTGTCTCTGAAATGGAAGCGGACATGAAGGCGGGGCTTATCGACGGTACCCTCCACAATTACTCGCTTCTTGACAGGTATGTCACTACGGTCCATCAGGAGGCGCAGGGGTTCAGCGTGTCTGACTTCGTGGCCTATGCTCAGAAAAAATCGGAAGTGCCGTCGATACGGAATCTCAAGCTCTCCTTTGCGGGAAATGACGCCATCAGGTTCTGGGAAATCGATCAGAACGGGTTTGACGACAAGGATATTTACACATGGAACCAGCTTTACGGCGTTCAGCGCTACAACTTTCCGCTCCTTTACGAGTACTGGGATTACGGAACCCAGGATTATTACGATCCCGCAGGAAAGATGACCCGGGATGAGGCCGCCGATTACATTTTCAAAAACGGCGAACCGGAAACCTTCCTTCTGTCTGTGCGGGCATTTTCTCAGAGATACATGGTCACGGACGGCAAGTTCGGCACCGGGGATTACAATCTGGAAAACTGTTGGCAGGAGCAGGGGCTTTTGGACAATCAGCGCACCATAAGGGTCATGAAGCCCATGACAAAGGATGAGCTCTTCGATGGGACACCGACGGCGGCGGACACGCGATACTGGACGGCGAATATTCTCCTGGAGATGGAAACAGCTCCTTCCGTCGCATCCCTGGGGGTCGTAGCGGCTCCCACGGCGTCGATGACAGAGGATGCCGACAATTACTACATCCGTTTTTCCTGTGAGACAGAGGGAGCCAGGGTTCTCTACAATCATAACTTTATTTCCCCGAGCTACACCCCTACCGAACCCTGCGAGGCAGATTCCCCTATCATCGTACCCAAGTCATTTTTCCCCGACGGAACGGTGACGATGACGGCCCGGGCTGTCAAGGAGGGCTATACGGATAAGGGAGTGGTTACGCTGACCCTGAAGGCTGCCGGCAAGGAGACTGGATGGACGAATCCATTTGGGGATGTTTCTTCCGGAAAATGGTACTATGGAGCCGTGAGCTATGTGATGAAAAACGCCCTGTTTGACGCGGCTTCTCCCAAGACCTTTGCGCCGGACGCTCCCATGACGCGCCAGATGCTCGTGACGGCGCTTTACAGACTGGAGGGATCTCCGTCCGTGTCGATCAGCTATCCATTTACCGACGTGGGGCTATCGTCACCCTATGGGGATGCCGTCCAATGGGCCTATGAAAACGGCGTTGTAAAAGGCGTCTCCGATACGGCATTTGGGCCCGACCTGAGCATCACCCGGGAACAGATCGCGGCGATGCTCATGAGACATGCTCAGTATAAGGGCGAGGACGCGGCAGTAAGCGGAAGCCTGACGAATTTCACCGATTCCCCTCAAATTTCAGGTTACGCCAAAGACGCGATGGCATGGGCTGTCGGCAAGGGCCTCATCAATGGAATGGGGAACGGAATCGTCGCACCGAAGGGCACCGCCACCCGCGCACAGGTAGCCCAGATCCTGTTGAACCGCACCCAGCCGGGCCGGTAGATTTTGTAGCCGGAATTCCGCTCAAGGTTCTTTTCTATTGACTTTCGAACTTCTCCAGGATTTTATCGCATTCAGCCTGGGTCACCGTTCCCGCAGGATCCAGAGTTCGGCCGCCGATCAATCCGGCGCCTGCCGCCCAACGGAATGCCGGGAAGGACCATTCGCTGGCCTTGGCGGCATCGGGGAAGCCCGACAGATCATCTCGAGCGGTGATATCGCGGTCCATCGCCGATGCGTAACGGTACAGCACAGCGGCCAGCTGCTCCCGTGTAATGGGGTATTGAGCGCCGAACCGGCCGTTTCCGTAACCATTTATAAAGCCCTTTGCGGAAGCCCAGGACATGGCGTCTCCGAATCCAGCGGGAGATGTTCCTTCGGCCATGCGGTAGAGCATCGAGGCAAACCCAGCCCGGGTAAGCGCTTCACTCGATTCCTGAGCCGCTGCCTGTTTTTGATCTTCCCTCGAATCCTGCTGCGCTGTCCGGTTCTTTGCCAAAGCGGACCAGTAATCCAGCTCGTTGCCCTTCAGGTCATAGGTCATCACTTCCATCGTGTCTCCGTCGATATGGACGACCTGATATGTGCTCGTGTTATAAATCGTCTTTTCGGAGTACTTCTCATCGGCGGAGGAATAGAATTTCGGGCCCGAGTTTCCCATAATATATGTTACGCCTTTCTCATAGTCGACTTTGCCCTGGTACATGGGGAAAGAACGGGAATAAACGTGCTGGTGGCCTATGAAAACCAGGTCTACGCCGCACTGCTCAAAGACGGGCGCCCAATTTTTTTTGACGGCGTCCGCGTTCACTNNGTCGCTGTGCAGCGCATAGGCCGGGACGTGAGTCACCACGATTTTCCATGTGGCCTTGCTGTTTGTCAGATCCTTTGCGATCCAGTCCTTCAACGCGGCAAAGTCCGCCGCCGTCAGTTTCTGTTCCCCTGAAAACACCCAGGAATTCAGCACGGCGATGTGGCAGCTGCCGTAATCAAAGGAGTAGAATTCCTCCTTAAAGCCGTCGGGTCCATTTTCCGGCAGAGTAAAGAGATTCAAATAGAGCTCCGGCTTTCCGCTGGGGAAATTGCTCTCATGATTGCCGTTCGCCGGCATAAAGGGGATTTGAGAAAATACCGAGCTGGCGTTTTCTAAAAGCGCATCCCATTCCTCCATGCGGATTCCGTTTTCCACCAGATCTCCTCCCTGGAGTCCAAACGCCAGATCCGGATTTTTCTGTTTCGCCGCCTTTACAAGCTTACCCCAGGAGGCGTAGGAATCCGCTATGCTTTCCGCACCTGTCTCGCTCAGTTGAACGTCGCCGAGATAAAAGAAGGAGTAGCTCTGCAAATTGCTCTCGGGGGTTTTGAAGCTTTTGACCGGGCTCGTTTCCCCATTGTTTACCGCCTGGTAATAGTAGACGGTATCGGGAAGCAGTCCTGTCAGCGTGCTTTCAAAGACGGAGGTTCCATCGCTGCTGTATACTCGGACCGCAGGCGCTGTGGCGCAATTTTCCAGCGTGTCTACGGTTCCGTACCGGACTTCGCCTGCGGTTTCACTCTCGTCATTCCACCAGGTCACCGCCATTTCAGAGCTGTTTCCCATCAGGGAAAGCATCAGGTTCCTGGGTGCGTCAACGGTTTTGGCGGCGGCAGATACCGGGGATGCCGACAGCATCATGATCGCGGCCAGGGCGATCACCGCAATTTTTAAATTTTTGCCCATAGTTCTCATCTATTTATCCCTTTCTCTGTTTCGTATATCCTATCCTGAATTGATAATCTTTCTTTTGTACATCATATCATGTGTATATCATATCATGAATTATATGATCTTTACGTTGGTATGCCAACGTACGCATTTAAAAAAAATAGATATAATGATACAATGATTAAGGTAGATACGGATTTCAATAGATACGAAAGGATACGATATGAAGCTGATCACAGTGGCGGGTCCGCCGTCGTCGGGAAAAACTTCTGTTATATTAAGGCTTATCGAGGCTCTTGCCATCGACAGAAAGGAGATCGGAGTCGTCAAGTTCGACTGTCTGACCTCCTTTGACAACCTGCGCTACGAGGAGCAGGGTATTCGCACGGAAACGGGATTTTCGGGGAAGTATTGCCCGGACCATTTCTTTGTAAGCAATGTGGAAGACGCTGTGGAGTGGGGGAACCGGTGCGGGTTCAAGCTTCTGATCACGGAAAGCGCAGGGCTCTGCAACCGCTGCTCACCTTATATCAAAGGGATCCCATCTGTCTGCGTTATCGACAACCTCTCCGGGGTGAACACTCCGCGGAAGATCGGGCCCATGATGAAAATGGCCGACATCGTGGTGGTGACCAAAGGCGATATCGTGTCCCAGGCGGAAAGGGAGGTATTTTCCTTCAATATCCGGCAGGTTAACACCGCCGCCAGGATCATCTTTGTCAACGGAATTACAGGTCAGGGTGCGTCGATTCTCGCCAGGCATCTGCATGGCGCCAGGGAGATCACCGGGCTGAGGGACGCCAGGCTGCGATTCACGACTCCGGCCGCCGTATGTTCCTATTGCACCGGAGAACTGGGAATCGGCGTGGAGCATCAAATGGGCACGATGAAGAAGATGGAGTTTGGCAAGGTATGAATAGAGAAGAACTGGTGAAGCTCGTTTTTGAGAGGCCCTTGAATGAAATTCTGGGGGAATACCCGGTCTGCATGGATTTTTTTATGAATCTGAGGCTCGACCATCTGGATTGGACGCTCTCTCTTCACGATGCGCTGGAGCAGGCGGATGATGAAATCCTTCTCGACTTTGGAATGGATCGGGAGATGGTCCTGCGGGAGTTCTGCGAGTTTCTGGAAGCCTTCGGAAAAGGCGCGGAAGAAAAGCTTGCGGTCAATTCCGTCACAGTGGTCGGCGGACATGGAAAATCGGGGGAACCGGAAATCTCCCAATGGACCGTTTCCGCCGGAGAAATCGTCAGCATCGTCGGACCCACAGGCGCGGGGAAGAGCAGGCTTCTGGCGGATATCGAATGCCTTGCGGACGGCGACACTCCTACGGGCAGGAAGATATTGATCGACGGCAGAAAGCCGACGGAAGAGGAACGGTTCGAGCTGGAGGGCAGGCTTGTGGCTCAATTGTCGCAGAACATGAATTTTGTCATGGACCTGACGGTGCGGGAATTTCTGGAGATGCACGGAGGAAGCAGGATTTCAGGAAACGCACAGGAGGCCGTTCGGCGGTGTTTTGAATGTGCCAATGAGCTCGCGGGAGAAAAGTTTTCCTGGGACGTCAAGGTGACCCAGCTCTCCGGCGGGCAGTCCCGGGCGCTCATGATAGCGGATACGGCATATATGAGCGACTCTCCCATCGTCTTGATCGATGAGATCGAGAACGCGGGGATCGATCGCCGCCAGGCCGTTGAAATCCTCGCCCGCAAGGAAAAGATCGTCCTCATCTCCACCCATGATCCACTTCTGGCTCTGGGCGCGGATAAGAGGATCGTGATCAAAAATGGGGGCGTCGATAAAATAATAGAAACCTCGGAGGAGGAAAAAGGCTGTCTCAGCGCCGTAGAAAAGATGGATGAAACCCTGTACCGGCTCAGAAAGAGCATCCGGCGCGGGGACAGGATCAGTATGGAAATATTGGAAAGATAGAGGAAGAGGTATGTGGGAAATATATGACGAATTGATCAGGGGGATTCCCGAATCATGGAAGACTGAGGAAATCGTAAGAGGCAGCAGCTTTGCATATGTGAGAAGCGAAGGGGGGCTTGGAATCGCGGGCAACGTGGATTACGACTACCGAATGCCGGTATCGTCAAAGAATATGGAAGGCGCTTCTTTGCGGGAGGTGGCCGAGCTGATAAAATCGTGGAACTTTTATGAGGCCACCGTGGGGCATGCCGCGCTCAACGCGTATNNATAACAATCCCAATGTGGCCAGAGAATCGGGAGCTCCGGTGAAGGACTCCATGCACGTGGAGGACCGGATCTATGATCCTTTCATCATGAATCAGAATGAAATCAAGGGGAAGAGCGTGACCGTCCTGGGACATTTTCCCTATATTGAGAATATGTTTGAACCGGTTTGCGACGTGAAAGTCATCCGGGGAGAGATCCCTCTGGACGGTGATTATCCCGTCACCGCCGCGGAGTATCTGATTCCGGAGAGTGAGTTCGTCTTTATCGGAAGCGCGTGCTTTGTCGAGAAAACGCTGCCAAGGCTCCTCGAGCTCTCGAAAAACGCGCAGAAGGTCACCATCGTAGGCCCTTCCACAACCATGGCGCCTCNNGTCGGCGATCTTTCGGGGTATGTGATCAAGGATACCGAAAGGGCGGCCCGCATTATAAAGGGCGCCGAGAACGGAAAAATCTACTCCACCGGGCAGAAGGTATCGCTGAAAAAGTGAGTCAATTCAACCCCTTATAATACTCCTTGAAAAATTCCTTCAGGGAGTTGACCAGCAGGGACAACTTTATATAATCCGTAACCTGATCCTGCACGGTGGTCAGATTTTGATAGGATTCGCAGAATGCTCTTTCCAGTTCAAAGTCCTTGATCCCCCGCAGGATCTCTTTTTTCAGCTCAAACTTTTTGATATTGAGATTGCAGATTTCGTCTCTGGTCATGCTGTTCTCCACCGCGAGCTGCTCCATTATAGACGCCCGGATTTTTCCGAGGGTCTCATCGCCGTCCTTCACGCAGAATTCGCAGTATTTTATCAGTTCCTCTTTGTTTGCAAAGCCTGACTGACCGTGATCGATCCCCGTCTTATCAGCGTATTTCGCGGTAAAGAAATCATATCCGCTGCGAAGAAAGCTGGATGCCAGGATGGACAGTGTCTCACAGCCATCGACGATAAATTTCCGGTCGATGTTGCGGTCGTTCATGATCGCCATGATCCGGTTCGTCTCTACGATAATCATGTCGGGCGCGACGATGCTCCTGCTGCAGGCGGAGAGGAGTTCCTCTGTGCTGTACACCAAAGGATTTACATTTACCATATTCATGATGATCCCCCTTATTTTCTAATCCCTTTGTTTTTCCGGCGCCCCATAGCTTCGGGGTCCATAGAGTGCCGGCCCCTCCATTCAGTATAGCATAGCGGCTTATCCAGTCAATTGAGCAGCGAACCCGAAAAAAAGCGAAAATATGACGGCTTTTTCCTATGGGTCACGAATATATTTTTATGCAGTAGGAAATATCATTTCGCGGAAATAGCATATCCGCTTTTTAGGAGGTTATCGATGGGATATTATGTTAAGGTGGAGCCGGACGTTAAAATTTTTGTGGAAGATCTCAACCCGGAGGGGAATAAGGCCATTCTGTTCATACACGGCTGGCCGGCAAACCACAATCTTTTCGAATATCAGTTCAACCAGCTTCCCAATATGGGCTTCCGGTGCATTGGAATAGACACGAGGGGCTTCGGCAATTCGGATAAGCCCTTTACAGGCTACACCTTTGACACCCTGTCGGACGATCTGAGAGCTGTGATCGAGGCGCTGGATCTGAGGGATATCACCCTGGTGGGACATTCCAACGGGGGCGGAATCGTGTCAAGATACATGGGGAGGCATAAGGGTTACGGCGTGTCGGAGCTCGTTCTTGTAGCCGCGGTGGCGCCCAGCTTTGTCAAGCGTCCCGATTTTCCTTACGGCGTCGACCGGGAGACCATTCTGCAGATCATTCAGGGCACTTTTAACGACCGCCCCCAAATGCTCCGAAACTTCGGGGATACATTCTTCTATAAGCATATTTCGCAGGCTTTCTCCGACTGGTTTTTCAATATGGGGCTCCAGGCCGCAGGCTGGTCCACGGCGGCCATCGCGAGGATGTGGCTGAAAGAGGTGTTTTTCTCCGATCTGCAATCGATCCATATCCCCACCCTGATCATCCACGGAATCCATGACAAGATCATTCCCTTTGATCTGGCTGAAATACAGCACGAGCTGATCAGGGATTCCATTCTCGTGCCGTTCCAATACAGCGGCCACGGGGTGTTCTACGAACAGAAGGATGAATTCAATAAGGTCCTGGCGGATTTTATCAACGGCAAGTTGGGCATTTAACTTGTCCTTAACTTTGACGCAATGATTCTGACTTGCATCCGGCTTTTGGACAAGCTATGGGGATACCGGTTGCGGCGGACAAAGCAAAGCTTTGAGTCAATGCCATTTTTAACATAAGATTAACATTCACTTTATTTGTATTTAACAAAGATTCTTTATGATTAAAACTGTAAAAGGACAGAGTAAATAAAATTAAAAGAGATCAGAAAGGAAGAAAAAATGAAAAAGATATTATCCATTTCGTTAGTAATCATACTTGCCTTTGCAATGCTGGCAGGCTGTGGCGCCAAGGACAGCGGCACGGATTCAGATAGCGGCAACGGCGCCGCGGAGGTTACCGGTACAGTGGTGACGGCCGGATCGACCTCGGTACAGCCTCTTTCGGAAGAATTGGCGGCGGCATTCATGGATGCCAACCCGGGAATCACGGTTGAAGTACAGGGCGGCGGTTCCGGCCAGGGAATCAAGGCCATTGAAGAAAAGATCGCAGACTTCGGTGCTCTTTCAAGAGGAGTAAAAGATGAAGAAAAGGCCTCCGTGGCGCAGCAGTACGAGATCGCAAAGGATGGAGTGGCGGTGATCGTCAACCCGGAAACCAAAGTCGGTGATCTGACCCTTGACCAGATCAGGAAGATCTACACCGGTGAAATCAAGAACTGGAAAGAAGTCGGCGGAGATGACGCTCCCATCGTAGTAGTCAGCAGGGAAGAAGGTTCCGGAACAAGGGGCGCTTTCACGGAAATCACCAAGGTAATGGTAAAGAATGAAGCCGGAGAAGAAATCGACCAGACGACAAAGGATGCGCTGGTACAGGGCTCCACAGGAGCGGTCATGCAGACGGTTGCCAGCACCCCCAACACCATCGGATACGTATCCCTGGGATCCTTGGCCGACACGGTAAAGGCTCTCAAAGTGGAAGGCGTCGCCCCCTCTGTGGATACGGTGCTCTCCGGAGAATATAAGATCCAAAGACCGTTCATCTACATCACAGGCGGCGACCTGTCGGAAGCGGCTCAGAAGTACATCGACTTCGTAATGAGCGACGAAGGTCAGTCAATCGTTGAAGAAAACGGATTCATCAAGGTAAAATAATCCTCTGCTCAGTGTAAAACAAGCTTCTCCTCACTTTAATTTGATAGATAATGAAAGACCCTTCGCAGCTGTCGCGAAAGGTCTTTTGCTTTTTTGAACGGTGCGTCCGAGGCCGGACGATACTTGCGGATTTCCCGGCAGTCATCTCCTGTAGGTGTCCAGCATTCCGGCTCCGATGAGCACGGATGCGCTTCCCATTTCCGACAGCTTCAGCATCGGCAGGGTAAACTCCCTGCTGTAGATACAGCTGTACATTTTTTCGCGTATGGGCTTTAAAAGGCCCTCTCCGAGAACGGTGATCCCTCCGGAGAGTATGATGACCTCGGGCATCAGGATATTTGCGATGTTCGTAAGGGCGATGGCCATGTTTTCGACATA